>NZ_JBVASZ010000015.1:0-121043 GCF_057814255.1 Paenibacillus sp. F024 | reverse complement strand
AGACGCTTTTGTAAATCGCATGCGCATGAATGACGAACATCGGAAAGCCGTATGAGGGAAAACTTCACGTACGGTTTGATGAGGAGGGGCTGAAAAAAAAAAAAAAATTCAGTCCTTTACTCTAGAACTACATTTTTCACCTGATTTATAGGATTATATGTTAATATAAATATTGGCAATTTGGCATAGGTTTAGGGGGTTATATATGAAAAAAGGAATGAGCAGAGCCGGCGTTATCCTTACAGGAAACGGCTTCATCCTTCTTGCGTGCGTACTGCTTCTGACGACCGGTTCGTTACAGGTACTATCCAATCAGCTCTACGATTTTAATATCAGGCAAACGATGTCGCAAGCGCCTCACGAGGATATTATCGTGATCGGAATTGATGACCGGTCCATTAAAGAGGTAGGCCCTTATCCCTGGGATCGCAGTGTTTATGCGAAGCTGATTTCCCAATTGGGAGAAGCGGGAACCAAAGTGATCGCTTTAGATATCGAGTTGTATACCGACAGCAATAATCCGCAGAGCGACAAGGCATTGGCCGAAGAGCTTGCAAAGCATCGGAATATCCTAATTCCCTCTCACGCCAATGTGGAAGGAGAATTTCAGCGAACGACTACGTTGAAAGCGGGTGAGCTGATCATGGCTCAGTCGGTGATGGATCCTATTCCGATGTTCAATCGTTCGTTAACAAGAACGCATATCAATGCGACGTTGGACAGTGATGGCGTCGTCCGCTCCAATTGGCTGCAGATCGATACGCCGCAGGGAGTATATCCCACGTTGAGCCTCGCGATGGCACAGCTGGCCGGCTTTGATGGGGACAGGTTTATGCATTTGCCTGTGATGGACGGACGTCCCAAATCCGAAATGCTGATCCGTTGGGATGGAAAAGAGAATGATTTTGAAACCATTTCCTTTATTGACGTATTAAACGGCAGGGTTCCTCCCGAGACGTTCCGGGATCGTCTGGTGCTGGTGGGCTATACCGCTCCCGGCTCCGATCAAGGGATTACGCCCGTCGAGAAGCATATGCATATGGTTTACGCACATGCCAATATCCTTAATCAATTATTGACGGGGAAAGTGATTAGCCCGGTACATAAAGCCTTTGGGATCGTACTTGCGTTGCTTACCATGCTGCTGCTCGGGATCATGACCTGGAGGCTGAAGGCCTTTGCAGGGGTCTTTTTGGCTTTAGGCGTGATCCTCGTGCTGTTTGGCGGCCAGTTTGCGCTGTTTGCTTACAGTTTGCGTTATTTGGATATTATAGCTGCGGTCGCTTGCGGCGTCATTACATACCTTGGCCATTTGGCTATGAAAACCTATTTTGAGACGAAACAAAAAAATTATATTACGAAACAATTCGGCCGCTATATTTCACCCGATCTGGTCAAATCCATCGCAAGCAGCGAGCGGGAAATTCAGCTTGGGGGCATCAGCAAGGAGCTTTCAATTCTATTTCTGGATGTGCGCGGTTTTACTCCGCTGTCCGAGAAGCTGAAGCCGGAGGAAGTGGTCGATTTTCTAAATATGATGTTTGATCTGATCACCGAACGGGCGCTGCATAATCACGGAACGATCGACAAATTCATCGGCGACGCCGCCATGATCTTGTATAATGCTCCGCTTGACGTGCCGGATCATCCGTTTTATGCCGTCAAAACGGCTTATGAAATTCAAAAAGGGATGGAAAAAATCAGAGCGGACGTGCTGGAGAAATACGGCGTTACCATCAGTGCAGGCATAGGCATTAACACCGGCAATGTCGTTGTCGGCAACATCGGTTCTTACCTTCGCGTGGAATATACGGCTATCGGAGATAACGTAAACACGGCGGCACGAATCGAATCCAATTCACAGCCGAATCAGATTTTAGTATCCGAAGCGACTTATGAGCTGACCAAGACATACTTCGAATACCGCTTCGCCGGAGAAAAGCTGGTGAAAGGAAAAAGCGTTCCATTGAAGCTGTTCGAGGTGCTGGGCGTTAAAGCTACTCCGCCCTCTGTGAAGGACAGCACGCATTTGGTGTCATGATAATACGACAGGGAAGCCAACTTCCTATGACGGGGAATACGCGGCAGTGACTGCCGCTGTGTTTAAGAAAGGGGTTTACAAGTGGGGAAAGCGCTTCGGTTAAAAATGAAAAAGCGGACAGCGGTGTTGAGGTGGGTCATGGTGTTCTCGCTGCTGTTTTCCATAATGCATTCCATAGCGGTCCTGCCCGCTCAGGCCAAAAGCGTGCGCGCCGCCGTCGTGCTGGAGGTCAATGGCCATGTAACCTACACCAAATCCGGAGGTTCAAAGTCACACCGCGCCTATGTAAATCTGAACCTGAACCAGGGCGACTCCATATCGACCGGATCATCTTCCTCCGTCGTCATACGCATCGCAGACCGCGGAGATGAACTGACGATCGGGTCGAACGCGGAAGTGTATATAGCGGATCTGCTGGAGGAAGGCGGGGGCAAAAAATCCAAAGTGAAAGCATGGGCCGGTTCGATCTGGACGAAGGTGAAGGCGCTGGTGAGCTCGGAGGATGAGTTCGAGGTGGAGACGCCTACGGCCGTCATGGGTGTTCGCGGAACGCAATATATGACGCTGGTGGATCCGTTTACCGGCAGAACAACCATGTACGTGGCCGCCGGTATCGTAGAGGCGGCGCCGCTTCTTACATCCGGCTCTGAAGGAAATACGCTAGGCCCGGCCGCCGTATACCCGGCACAGCAAGTGGATATGGATTTGCGGGCGCAGGTGGAGGATGTAAGAATTCTGGTTTATTATGCGGATCCCAAAGTGATCGTTGAATCGGCATCGCCTCGCGTGCTGGAGGCATTTCTAACCAGCATTCCGGAGATCCGGGCTGAGAATGAAAGAATAAAAAGCCAAATTCAAGAGCAATTCAATCAAGGTATCCAGAAGCCGGACGACCGGTCGATTCTGAGGTTTATTACTCAGGAGGAATTGGACAGAGTCATGCGCAATTTCGACGCTCTCGCAGTTGGTGTGGTTCAAGAGGCCGTAAGACAACATAAGCTGGAACCGCAGCAGGTGGATGCCATGAATGCACGGATTTCAGAGCCGAGCATGAAAATCAACTTGACGCAGCCGCCTGCAATCGAAAGAACAGCGGGTCTGGATCCGGTGGTGGAGGAGCTGAAGCGGGAGTACAGGAATCCGGCAGCCAGCCCTGCAAGGCAGGAAAGACTCCAGATGGAGGAAACGATGCGGAAGCTGGAGCCTTATTTGTCGCAGCTGGCACGTGAAAGGGAAAGGCTGGATGAAGAGAACCAAAAGACGGAGGAAGCTGCGAATCGGAAAGCGTCGGAGGCCTTGATGAAGCAATTGACAGGCGCGGAACGTCAGGAGTTCTTGGAGAATCAGCTCAAGCTTGAGGAGCAGTCGAGGGCCAATACCCCGTCTCCGCCAGCGGGCTGGGGAGGTTCCTCCAGCGGTCAAGAGCAGAGTCCTGTTAAACCGGCCGTGACGGTCAAACAAAATGGACAACCAGTAAACGGCAATATACAGCTTGATCTGGAAATGCAGCATTTTACCGATGTGGAGCCGTTTTACGCCGTGGAGGCTCACCTCGTCTACAAGCAAGGCGAATTGAACTATGTGCAGGCATCGGAATTTACGAATGCCGCCGGTGCTGTGTTCAAGGACCGGCAAGCTGCCGAGACATTGACCCAGCATAATGGAGAGTCGCAAAAAGAGCTGATTTATGCGGCATCGCAATATGAAGCCGGCCCAAATCAACCCGTAGATCAGATCAAAGTCAACAGATCCGGACTCTTGGCGCGCATTCCGCTCCAAGTACTGGATTCGGCGGCCCGTACGGCGAAAGTCGAGCTGGTGTATGTGAAGGTTGTCAATAAAGAGGGCAGGACGGTTTTTGAGATGACAAGTCCGCAATCGATCGCGGTTACAACGAAGTAAGGCGGCGTGCAAACGGAAGGAGAAACCAATGAACAAAGCTGTACAACGGATCGCTTTAGCCATTCTGGCTTCCGCATTTATCGGCGGTCAAGGCGCCTACGCTGCCTTCATCGGATCTGATGGTCTTCGAGGCTCTGAGCAACAAATCATGGTTCGAGTCACCGGCAGGGCGGGTTCAGGGGATTTGGGCAGCATGAACGGGGCGGAGAAGAATGCCGCGTTTCGTATACCGTCCCGGCTCGTCGTACTGCCGGATAATACGGTGCTGATTTCGGATTCACGGAATCATATGATTCGTCAGCTTGCTCAGGGGCGGGTTGGCAGCTACGCGGGCAGCCTGTATGAAATGGACGGCAAGGGCTTTCCGGTCGGGGGTCTTTTGGACGGGCAGAGTGACGGAGCTTTATTCCGTGAGCCGCAGGGAATGACCGTAGATACCGGAGGCAATGTGTATGTAGCTGATGCGGGTAATCACGCGATCCGAAAAATCGACGCTTCCGGCAGGGTCTCCACCGTAGCTGGAAACGGCTTGATTGGAATAATGGACGGGAGGGGAAAGGCTGCTTCCTTCTATCGTCCGATGGATGTCGCTGCTGCGCCTGATGGAACGCTGTATGTAGCGGATACCCTTAATCACGTGATTCGCAGCATTACCCCGTCCGGTGAAGTAAAGACATTGAATGCCCCATCAACCCGGGTCGTGGAAGTATCTCCCGGTCAAGCTTCACCGGCCGGAGATTACGCCGACGGAGAACTGAAGCATGCGAAATTTAACGAGCCTGGCGGCCTTGTACTGGACGATAAAGGTAATTTATATGTAAGCGACTCCGGCAATCAGCGCATTCGCTATATCGATTTGCATGCGGGAACCGTCATCACCGTCGCCGGAGGAGGCAACGCCTCGGCAAGGAAGGATTTGTACGTTCCGGGTGATTTCGCGGATGGAGAGGCAAAATCGGCCAGGTTCAACTTTCCGCTTGGGATTGCCCGAACGGAGGAAGGCGGACTGGTCATTGCGGACAGTCAGAACCATGCGGTTCGTTATCTGTTGAACGGTCAAGTCACTACACTTGCGGGAGTACCGGGCAGTACCTCGGGCGAGGTAGACGGTATTGAAGGAAATGCCCGGATGCATAGGCCGACGGGTGTTGCCGTGCAATCGGACGGCAGCATTCTGGTGGCGGATGCGTTTAATAACAAGCTGCGACAGATCCGATTATACGGCCTTCCCGCGGATCTGCCCAAGGACAATCATGTCAAGGTGGTCCTGGATAACCGATGGATCCCGCTTGATGTCCATCCGGAGATTACAAACGGTCGTACGATGGTGCCGGTTCGTGCCATCGCGCAAGCGCTCCGCTATGAAGTGACCTTCGATGCTTCGGCCCGCACCGTACAGCTTAGCAAGGACGGTGTCCGAATTGAAATGGCAATTGACCGCAACGGGATTAAACGGACTGCCAACGGAAGGGAATGGAGAACGGAAACCGATGCCGCACCTTATATCAAACAGGACCGCACCTATATTCCGGTTCGATACTTAGCGGAACAAACCGGTTTGGACGTCCAGTGGGATCCCGCGGCCCGTACGGCCATCCTTCGTCATAAGATCGTCAATACTGCTCAATAAAGCTTCTTCATCCAGAGAAGAGATCTTCCATCTCTCGAATAGCGGTACCTTCCCGGCCGATGTTTCGGCCCGCGGAAGGTATTTTTTTTGTTTTTCCCGCTCTCAAAAACCGGATCGCAAACGCCGATAATCTATTGAACCAAGCGGAAAGAGGGGAATGCTCTTGAAATCCAAGGATCCGAAAGATCAGCTTCATCTCTTTTTTAAGCAGGACCCGCAGTATTTGAAAACCTATGTCCGGGAGCATCCGAACAACAAGATGGCATGGTATCTGCTTGGACGCGAATATGAGGCGCAGGGCAAGCAAGGAAAAGCGCTGTATTGTTACGCGCAAGCTGGAGAAATATACGAGGCTTATGAGAATCAGAAGGTGAATCTGCCTTCCGAGGCATTGGAGCAGATCCGGGATTGGGGCTTCTCCCGCAAGCGCCGCCGCCGATTAGGCCTTCTCCGGTTAGGTTTAGCGCTTTTGATGCTGGCGGCAGCGGTTTTGTACGCGCCCAGCGCCCCTCCGCTGCCTGTTCACGTAACGGAGAAGGCGGTACCGCTTCCGGAAGGCGTAACCCCGTCGCAGCTGCAGGAGACCAAGGTCTATTATTTAACCGGAGCCAAGAGCCGGGAAAGGATAGGGGCCGCATTGCAGAGCATGCTGGTAGAGGAAAGAATCGGCAGCTATGCCATTCTGGCCAGGGGAATGCCCATGGGACCGACAACGTGGATCAACTGGTTGATAAAGCCGGAGGTGCTGCTTTCCGTGGAAGCTAAGCAGGATGCTTCGCAGCAGCAGATCAATTACTACGATGCGCAGAGCTGCAGCTGTGATCCGGCTGATCCCAAGAAGGCGGAGCAGATTGCAGCCGCATGGATGTCCAAGCAGGAGCAGGAGCTGGTGCTGAAATCGGCGCTCGCCTATTATACCAAGACGAACGGCCGTCCGCCCCAGCAATTGACTGAATTGACGGCGCCTTACCCCGGAAATGTACTGCCGGGCATCACTGAGGATATGCAGGAGCTGTTTGACGGACAAAAAGCCGCAATGATGGAGGAAGCGGCAGCGTGGGTGAAACCAAACGGGACGCCGGAAGCTTCGGAGGCTGCTCCGGATGCGGAGGGACTGACCAAACCGATGAAGGAGCCGCTGCGGATTGTTGTGGACAAGTCCGCCCATCGTTTGGCGCTGGTCAGCGGCAAGCTGATCGTGCGCAGCTACACCGTCGGGCTGGGAGGCGACCGTACCCCGGAAGGAACCTTCGCGGTCACGGAAAAGGTCCGTAACCCCAACGGGAAATCGAACGGAGAATTCGGCAGCCGCGGCATGACGCTTTCGGATACCCTCTACGCCATTCACGGAACGAACCGGCCTTCCAGCATCGGCAAGGATGAGTCTCTCGGCTGTATCCGGATGCGCAAGGAGGATGTGGAAGAGCTGTTCGATATGACGCCGCTCGGTACTCCGGTTACGATCGGCAAAGGCTTGCTGCCGGCGGAAGAATCGCGCAGCGGGCGTCCGTTCGGGCTGCCGCAGCAGACCGAGGAAACGAACCCGGGGAAGGTTTACAAATGGCTGAATTAAAGGCGGAGCTTGGCAGGGTAAAGACTTCAGGCTTTCCAAAGAGAGCTAGCTGCCGAGGATGAGCAGTACGGCCATAATGATGATAATCGCTGCAAAGATGGAGCTGATCCAAATGATCAGCTTTTTGTTTGGCTGCTCCTTCGATTTGCGCTGCAAATAGGTGGAGCTTCTCTTCTTCGGCATGGTGATCCGCCCTTTCGCAAATGTGAGTTTAAACATATATTAACATAATGCAGCCGCAGAGACAGGGAGATTTTATAGCCGCTTCCTCTTTATTTTTGTCCCGTAAAACGATACACTGTCAACAGAGAGTAAAAGACAAGAGATCGTGCGGGGAGAGAAAAGAAGCATGCTGTACAAAAAAATAGCAAAACCGGTGTTGTTCGGAATGGACCCGGAAAAAGCACATCATGTCATCATTGACGGAATGCATACGGTAGGTAAGCTGCCGGGAGGCCGCCTGCTGCTCCGTTCAGTATGGGGCGTTCGCCCGGTTCCGGAGCTTACGATGCAGCTGTGGGGGATCACCTTTGCCAATCCTGTCGGTTTAGCGGCAGGACTGGACAAGAACGCCAAGGCGGTCCCGGGGTTTTCAAACATCGGCTTCGGGTTTATGGAGGTTGGAACGGTAACGCCCAAGCCTCAGGCGGGCAATGAGCTGCCGCGCTTGTTCAGACTGCCGGAAGATACAGCCCTGATTAACCGTATGGGCTTTAATAATGTAGGCATTGAAGGAATGAAGCGAAATTTACGGGATCAAGGCAAACGAACGATTCCGCTGGCGATTAACATCGGCAAAAACAAAGCGACGCCGAACGAGCAGGCGGAGGAAGATTACCGCGCATGCATTCAGTCGCTGTATGGTTACGGAGATTTTTTCGTTGTGAATATCAGTTCTCCGAATACTCCGGATTTGCGCAATCTTCAGCATGGAGACGACTTGTCCAGGCTGCTTGCCGCCGTGAAGGACGAGGTTCGCAAGCAGCATGCGCGCTTTGGCGGAAGGGAGAAGCCCGTACTGGTCAAAATCGCGCCGGACCTGCAGCAGCAAGAAGTGGAATATATGGTGGAGACGATCATGCGGAGCAACGTTTCCGGCATTATCGTTTCGAATACGACCATCTCGCGTGACGGACTGCAAAGCGCATACCGGAACGAGACCGGGGGATTGAGCGGACGTCCGCTGACGAAACGTTCCACGGAGCTCATTTATTCCGTATATAAGGCAACGGGAGGACAGCTTCCGATTATCGGTTCAGGCGGGATTTTTTCCGCGGAAGACGCATATGAAAAAATACGGGCCGGGGCCAGCCTGGTTGAAGTTTATACGGGTCTAATCTATGAAGGTCCTGCTCTCATCGGCCGCATTAACGAGGGACTTCGAGCTTTGCTTCGAAAGGATGGTTTCAAGCATATTTCCGAAGCGATCGGTTCAGCGCATCGAGGCAAGTAGAATGGGGGATTACGGAATGGACGGACGCGACTGGAAAAAATTCCTTCTGCCTTACGAACAAACGGTTGAGGAATTGAAAGTAAAATTTAAAACCATGCGTGCAGAACTGAAAATCCGGGAAGAATATTCGCCTGTTGAATTCGTCACAGGACGCGTTAAACGAATTTCGAGTATTTTGGAGAAGTCCAAACGGCTCAATGTCCCTATGGATAAGCTGGAAACAGGAATTGAGGATATTGCCGGGATTCGGATCATGTGCCAATTCGTCGAGGACATCGAACGTTTAGCCGAGCTGATCCGCAAACGCGAGGATATGAAGCTGATCTATGAGAAGGATTATATTCTTAATAAGAAGCCAAGCGGCTACCGCAGCTATCATATGATCGTAGAGTATCCGGTTCAAACGGCGCTCGGCATGAAGCGGGTGTTGGCCGAAATTCAGCTTCGCACGCTGGCGATGAATTTCTGGGCGACGATCGAGCATTCGTTGAACTATAAATACCGGGAAAGCCTGCCGGAAAAGGTACTGACCCGTCTCAGCAGAGCGGCGGAAGCCGCGTTCCTGCTCGATCAGGAAATGAGCAACATCCGCGAGGAAATTATGGAAGCGCAAAAGCTGTTTGAGGATAAATCCAACATCGTCAACCGGGTGCTTAACGGCATTCAGGAGCTGTATTTTTACCACCGGGTACGCGAGGCGGCACAGTTTCAGCTGCGTTTCAACGAGCTTTGGGATACGGATGACGTTTGGCAGCTAAAGCGCCTATCCAATGAAATTGATGATGCCATCCAACGGGCCAAAAAAGGTACTACGACGTAAACCGGCACCAGGTGAAAATAGGAGGGACCATCCTTTGAATTTGTCCTACGATCCTTTGTATGTGCAGTTTGTATACTATTTCAATGATGCAAGGGATTACTTCGAATGTCACGAGGTAATGGAGGAATTGTGGCTTGAAGAAGGCCGCAATCCTCTTTATCAAGGCCTGCTGCAGGTAGCGGTAGGCCTTTATCATTATCGGAACGGCAATGTGAACGGGGCGGTCAAGCTGTTTACCGCAGCGATCGAGAAATTGGAAGGGTTTCCTGCGGATAGTTTGGGAATCGATCTGCAGCGGCTTCGGGAGGACAGCAGGACGTATTTGGCGAAGCTGCTTCGTCTGGAGGAGGAGCCGTTTGCTTTTTACGATTTGGATATCCTTATTATAGACCCCCAGCTGGAAGCACTGGTGGCGGAGGTTCGTCTGCATCCTCCGGCGGTTCATGACGAGGATTAGTGTCATAGACGGACCGGGATAACGATAAAAGCAGCGGAGCTGTTGTCCGCTGCTTTCATTGAATCATGCCTTTGGTTATTGTTTATGTTTAGCGATAAAGCCCCGGAACGCATCGGCGGTTTGCTCGCCTTCGAGACGCTCCACTTCTTTGCCGCCCTTATAGTAAATGAAAGTAGGCGTGTATTGAATATTATACCTCGACCATGCGTCCCGGTATTCCTCTAGGTTAAACTGCTTGACGTCCACGTTGAGTTCTTTGGCGACCGGCATCAGCACGGGAGTCGTCGCTTTGCAGTGGGAGCAGGTGGATGCAAAATAGTAGAGGAAAAAGTCTTCCTGATCGGCGATTTTCTTATCTAAGGCGTCGGGCAGAATAATGTTCTGGTAGTTCGGATCGTCAAGCAGCTTCAGCGTTTCGGGATGAAGCTTGCTTGGGTCTATACCGTATACATTGTCCGTATGCTTGCCATATTTGGCTTGATTGGATTGCTGGTTGACAAAATAAAGCGCGCCGAAGAGAACGACGATGATCGATAAATAAATGCCAAGCTTTTTCATTATGCCCCTCTTTTCCATATTAAAGATGTAACAATCTTTCAAAATATTCGTTACTTACTGTTTGGTTTCCTTCTATGATCATACACTAAAAATGAAGGAATTTCGAACTTGCCGATGAAATGGTCGGGTGAGATCCCTCCGGGAGCCGGTTCATTGCGGCGCGGGATGATAAAAAGTACAATGGGACTACATGTTTTAGAACAATTGAAGAGAGTTGAGAAGTGATGACGGTACCGATGCTGCCTGAAGCATTTTTGGATAAAATGGAACGATTGCTGGGAGCGGAGCTTCCGGATTTTCTGGCTTCATACGATAAGGAGCGGTTGTTCGGTTTGCGCGTCAATACGTTGAAGCTGAAGGCGGACCGGTTTCAGGAGCTGACGCCATTGGAGCTGGATCCTGTGTCTTGGGCACATACCGGATTCTATTATCGTGAAGGAGAGCGTCCCGGCAAGCATCCGCATTATCATGCGGGACTATACTACATACAAGAACCCAGCGCAATGGCGCCTGCGGAGCTGCTGGACGTACGTCCCGGAGACCGGGTGCTTGATTTGTGCGCGGCGCCGGGGGGCAAAACAACGCAGCTTGCCGGGAAGCTTCAGGGAACCGGTGTGCTTGTCGCCAATGATGTGCATCCGGAACGGGTCAAGGCCCTCGTGAAAAATATGGAGCTCAACGGAGTTCAAAATGCGGTCGTTCTCAACGATAATCCGGACAAGCTGGAAGGGCCTTTTGCCGGATATTTCGATAAAATTTTGATCGATGCCCCTTGCTCGGGCGAGGGCATGTTCCGCAAGGAAGAGGATATGGCGAAGGCCTGGCGGCCGGATTGGCCCGAGAAGTACGCTGCGATGCAGCGGATCCTGCTGAGGCAGGCCGCCCGGATGCTGCGCTCCGGCGGTCAAATGGTCTATTCGACCTGCACATTCTCCCCGGAGGAAAATGAAGCGGTGATTGCGGAGTTTCTCGAGGCGCATCCTATGTTCGAGGTAATGCCGATATCGGAGCGCAGCGGCTGGATGCCGGGCCGCCCGGATTGGCTGGGCGAAAGCGGCGGCCGCGCGGCCGAGGCTGCCGGTACGGCCAGGCTGTGGCCCCACCGCCTGGCGGGCGAAGGCCACTATGTGGCGGTGCTGCGCCATCACGGGCCGGCCGTGCCTGTGGAGGCGGACGCGAGGCCCGCAATGCGGCGGGCGGCAAAGCCGCCGCGCCGCGAAAGCAAGCGGCCCGCTAAGGCGGCGGCCGACCCGCGCGAGGCGCTTGCGCGCTTCGCGGCGGAGCAGCTGGCGGCGGTGCCGTACGCTGCCGCGGAGCTTGTGTTCCGCGGCGAGCACGCGTACGCCGCGCCTGCAGGGCTGCCGATCTTAGACGGAGTCCGGGTGATCCGGCCCGGCTGGTACCTCGGCAGCGCCGCAGGCCAGCGTTTCGTGCCGTCGCACGCGCTGGCGATGGGATTGCGCGCGGAGGATGCGCTGCGTACGGTAAGCTTTACGGCCGACGATCCGCAGGCCGTACGCTATTTGAAGGGCGAGACGCTGATGCTCGCCCAAGAGGATCTGCACACCGCAGGAGAAGGCGTGCCTGCCAAGGGCTACTGCCTCGTCTGCATCGACGGTTTTCCCGTCGGCTGGGCCAAATGGCAGGACGGCCTGCTGAAAAACGAATATCCTCCCGGCTGGAGGTGGACATAGAGATGAAAGCAACATTGCGTTTGGACAAGCTCCTCGCCCATACAGGCTTCGGTACGCGCAGCGAGATCAAGCAGCTGGTGAAACGCGGGGCCGTCAGCGTGAACGGCAGAACAATCAAAGACAGCGGACAGCAGGTGCATCCGGAGCGTGATGAAATTATTGTGGACGGAGAGCCGGTGTTATACCGGGAATTCGTTTACCTGATGCTGAACAAGCCGCAGGGTGTAGTTTCGGCTACGGAAGACACCCGGGACCGTACCGTTGTGGATCTGTTGGATCGCGGGTACGCCCATTTTGATTTGTTCCCCGTCGGACGGCTGGATAAAGATACGGAAGGGCTGCTGCTGCTCACCAATGACGGCAAGCTGGCTCATAATTTGCTGTCCCCCCGCAAGCATGTGCCTAAAACGTATTATGCCGATGTGGAGGGAGCCGTTGATGAAAGCGACAGGGCGGCGTTTGCCCGCGGCGTCACGCTGGATGACGGGTACGTCACGATGCCTGCGGAGCTTCACATTCTGCACAAGGGGGATCCGGCGCAGTCCGAGCTTTCCCGCATTGAGCTTACCATTATGGAGGGGAAGTTTCATCAGGTGAAACGCATGTTCCAATCCGTCGGCAAACGCGTCGTTTTTCTTAAACGAATTACGATGGGACCGCTCAAGCTTGATCCGACTCTTCCAGTAGGGAAGTACCGGGAGCTGACGGAAGATGAACTGCTGTCTTTAAAGGAGCATGACGAAACCCAATAGAGCAGGAGAAGGAAGTGGATACGAAATGCAGTATAAATTAATTGCGCTTGATGTGGACGGAACGCTGTTAAACGACAGCTATGAGCTGACGGAGAGAACGGTGTCCACCCTCCGCCGGGTTCATGAGGCGGGGAGCCGCATCGTGCTTTGTACGGGAAGAGCTCCGGAGAGCTCGGTTCCGCTCATGGAACAATTGGGATTCGAGGGGGTGCTGATCGCCCATAACGGTGCGGCTACGGTCGAGACTCCAGGCTCTCGCCTGCTGCATGAATTCTCTTATCCGATCCGGGATATTGCGGGGTTAATCGAATATTGCCGGGCGGAGCAAGTGCATTTTGATTTGAATACCTCATGGAAAATGTATATAGAACACGTTGGAGAGGTCGAAGCGGCGATGTACGAGAAATATATGGCCGCTCCGGAGCAGGTCGAAGATGTGCTGGCCTTATCGGTACCTATCGTGAAATTTACCATGTTCGGTTCGCAGGAAGCGATGGATCGGGTGGAACAGCAGCTGGATTCCCTTGGCCTGCCGCCTTCGCTGCATGCGATTCGCAGCGGAGTGCATTTTATCGACGTCATGCTCACCTCCGTATCCAAGGGGCGCGCGCTGAGCAAGCTTTCCGAGATGTGGGGGATTGAACGGTCCTCTATTCTGGCCATGGGCAACTATTACAACGATATCGACATGCTCCGCTTTGCCGGGCTTGGCATTGCCATGGGCAACTCCCCGGAAGAGGTTAAGCTAGCCGCGGATGAAATTACGCTTTCAAATAATGAAGATGGCGTGGCTGATGCGCTTTTGCGTCATATCTGTTCGGAATTAACGAGATAAGTCTGATTTAGTGTGCAGGCTGAAATAAAGGCGCAAAGAATTCCGGTTTTCTCTTTCCATAGCCAATGGGAAATCAATGTGTTTATGAATAGCCTCTACAAAAAAAGGACGGGAAACTCCCCGCCCTTTTTATTAATTCCATTTGAATGTCAAAATGAAATCTTCGAAAATAATATTCAAACCTTCTCCTACGATGATCTCCAATGTTACAAACAAAATAGTGTAGCTCATTAATGGTTACCAGAGTCGGCTGCTGCATAGCATCTATTCGGTCGAAGTTATGGACTTTTTCCATTAGTCTACATCATACTACAAATTAAGATATGATAATTTTTCTGAAAATGTTGCATATCATGATCGGAACGTAGAGGCTTAAATCCTGTGTACTTATCCAGGTTAGGGTCCAATCATTTGCAATCCTATTTTGATGAATTTTGCTTTCCGCTTCAATATGCCCTTTTAAACTTCGATGTGTTTTAGTTTTATCTTCTCGCCATCCGAGATATTAAGGCATATAATCGAAACATATGTTCCCTGACAACTTGTTGTCCATAAGATGATGTATTCTTATTTTAGCTAAGCAAAAGTACAGAACTGGGAGTGATAAAATGAACTACATCGCCCATATTCGAGAAACTGATAATCAAATTCAAAGTGTTTCAGAGCATTTGCTTGGAGTAAAAGATTTAGCGGAATCATACGGGGAGAAGATTGGCGTCAAGCATATAGCAGGTCTTGCGGGCATACTTCATGATATGGGCAAGTACTCCTATGAATTTAGAGATTACATAATAGAGGCAGTGAGAAATCCGGACTCTCCTCCGAAGAGAGGCAGTGTAGACCATTCGACGGCGGGCGCAAAGTTAATATACCAACTGTTTCATACAGGGAATCCATCCCGGTTTCATTGGATTTTGGCCGAAGTCGTAGGAAACGCGATCCTATCGCATCATTCCTATCTTCACGATTTTTTAAATCCAGATTTGGAGTCACCTTACTTGAAGCGCGTGCGTGAAAAACAATTAAATGAGTTTGACAGGTCTATGCAGTGCTTTTTTGACAATGTGATCAGCGAGGTGGAATTACAGCAATATGCGTCTAAAGCACTAGTAGAATTAGAAGCTTATCTGATGAAACCTTTTGTGGAAAATAGTGAAAGCAAGCTGATGTTCCTGACCAAATTTATTTTTAGCGCTTTAATCGATGCCGATCGAACGAACACCAGGTTATTTGAAGAAAATACGACCGGCGAAGCAGAACAGAGCCACAAGAATTTGTTCGATGCTTATTATGAGAGGCTTATGACAAGGATTCACTCCTACCAAGCACTAGACGCCGCAACAACGCCAATTAATGTGCTTAGGAAAGAAATGTCCGATCAATGCGATCACTTTGCCGAAAAGCCGTCGGGGATCTATACGTTATCGATTCCAACCGGAGGCGGAAAAACTTTGGCCAGTTTAAGATATGCGCTCAGGCATGCCAGTCTGCACGACAAGAAGCGCATCATATATGTAGTTCCGTATACAACGATTATTGAGCAGAACGCCGAAGAAGTTCGCAAAATCCTCATGGATATTGGACATATTTTGGAACATCATTCGAACGTCATTGAGGATGGGGATGATGACGACGAGAACGAGGATGGCCTGATCAATGTACGTCAAAAGCTGAAACTGGCCAAGGATAACTGGAATTCGCCGATTATTTTTACAACAATGGTGCAGTTTTTGAATGTGTTCTATGCCAAAGGGAGTAGAAATATTCGGAGGCTGCATAATTTAAGCGAGTCGGTGATAATTTTTGACGAGGTGCAGAAGGTTCCCGTTTCTTGTGTATCGTTATTTAATCAAGCAATGAATTTTTTGAAAACCTATGGCCATTCCAGTATTATTCTTTGCACTGCAACCCAGCCTGCCTTGGATTTTGTCGAGCATAAGCTGGTGCTGGATGCAGATGCTGAAATGGTTAAAAACCTGGATCGAGTGATTGAGGCTTTTAAACGAGTGGAAATTATTGATAAAGCAACGGATGAAACGTTCAACAATGACAAGCTTGCCGATTTTATTGCAGAGAAAATGGTTGAGGTTCAGAATGTGCTTGTTATTTTGAATACGAAAACAGTTGTGAAAAGATTATATCGTCAAATGGAGGGGAGTGATATCCCCATATATCACTTAAGCACATCAATGTGCGCCGTACATCGGTATCACATATTGGGTCAAGTGCGGGAACATCTTGAGAAGAACGAGAAAGTCATATGCATCAGCACACAACTGATTGAAGCCGGGGTAGATGTAAGCTTCGATTGTGTGATTCGCTCTTTGGCGGGGTTGGATTCCATCGCGCAAGCTGCAGGCAGATGCAACCGTCATGGGGAGCGGGAACTACAGCAAGTTTATGTCATTGATCATGTGGAGGAGAAACTGGATCATTTACTGGAAATAAAGGTTGGGAAGAAATTATCCAGACGGATCCTTGTTGATCTCAGGCGTAACCGGAACCACCATGGTGGCCATGTTTTATCTGTTCAGGCTATGAATAGGTATTTTAAAGAGTTTTATACGGAATTCGAATCCAGTTTGAACTATTTTATCCCCAAATTAGAGAAAGATATGACAGAGTTGTTGGCATCTGATAGGAAACACAACTCGTATAACCAAGCCTACACGCATCATAGGAAGGAAAGCTTGCCATTATTTATTGTCAATAGTTATCGAACGGCGGCAGAATATTTTCATGTTATCGACGATCGGACCACTTCTGTTATTGTCCCTTATGACCATGAAGGCAAAGACATTATTGCAAAGCTGAATGGCAAAGAGTCGATTGAGGAGCTATCACGTTTATTGCAAAAAGCCCAGCAGTATACGATTAATCTGTTTCATTACGAAAGGGATCAATTGGCTCAGAATGGGGGACTGGTAAGGCTGCTCGACGGGAAAGTATTCGCATTGAAAGAAAGCGCCTATAATAAGGAATTTGGCTTTGATCTCGACAATGACTGCCAATTTGAATTGGGGATGTTTTGAAAATGAACAAGAATCGTATCTAATCGTTCGGATAGGCTTCCACATTCCGCACTATATTTTTCAATCCACGCTTTATTTAAATATTGAGGATTATAGTATTACCTAAGTTTTATTGAAAAATTCTTATAATGTGTTATGGAAATTGCGTTTACTAGGGTGCATGAATGGAATATTATTTAATTATATCAAATTATATCCATATTAAATTATAGGAGGTGAAATGATGAGGAACTCGATCGAGTTTGTCATACATGGTGCTTACGCGTTGTTCACGGATCCCTTAACTAAACTTGGTGGGGAAAAACTTTCCTATCAAGTGCCTACGTACCAAGCTCTAAAGGGGATTGTTGAAAGCGTTTATTGGAAACCCACGATCATAATGATCGTCGATGCAGTACGGATCATGAAATCAATACGTATGGAATCCAAAGGCATTCGCCCGATTGATTATGGCGGAGGGAATACACTTGCCAACTATACGTATCTGAGAGATGTACGTTATCAAGTAATTGCACATTTCGAGTTCAACATGAACCGGCCCGATATGGCTTTTGACCGTAACGAACACAAACATCACATTATTATGAAGCGCTCTCTCCAGGCTGGCGGTAGAAGAGATATTTTCCTCGGCGCCAGAGAATGCCAGGCTTATGTTGAACCTTGCGTATTTGGTGAAGGAGACGGATTTTACGACGGTTATGGCGATATTCATCTGGGAAGCATGGTACATGGCATCAATTATCCGGATGAAACAGGTCGTAACCACTTGGAAGTGCGTCTATGGAATCCGGTTATGAAGGACGGCATTATCCAATTTATAAGACCTGAACAGTGTGCTCAGGTTCGTAAGATTACGGATATGGAGCCGAAGCATTTCAACGGTTCAAATGTTGAATCGGCAGATGATCTGTTCGAAAGACTTGAAGAGGGGGGGAATCCATGAGCTGGTTACTAAATCTGTATGAGACCTATGAAGCTAATGTTGATCTCGTCGGTAAAATTGAAAAAAAACATAACGAACAAGAGTACACGCTGCTTCCTGTCTCTCATACTACGCAAAACGCGCATATCGAAGTGGAAATAACGGAAGATGGCGAGTTTCATACGGCGACTGTCATTGACAAGAGCAATGCAAATACATTAATTCCATGCACCGAAGATGCCGCAAACCGCGCAGGTTCAAAGATTGCGCCATACCCGCTTCATGATAAATTGAATTATGTTGCGGGAGATTATGCAGCCTATGGTGGTGAAATCAAAAAAGAAGAGCCTTTTACATACTATATTAAACAGCTTGAAGACTGGACTAATTCTCCATATGCTGCCGCTAAGGTAAAGAGCATCTATTATTATTTGCGCAAGGGCCGACTCATTCAGGACTTAGTAGAGCATAAGATTTTATATGTAGATGCCGAAAATCGCCTAATTGATAAGTGGGATAAGAAATATGAGGCGTTATATGGCTCAAGACCTGAAATATTCTCAGTTATTAGCGGCGAGCAAGGGAGTGCATTCATTCGGTTCAACGTCTATTCCCCTAATAGAATTTTAACAAAGGTATGGAAGGATAAGGAAGTATATGACTCCTTCATCCAGTTTTACAGTAGTCGGTTGGGCGAAAAGGATCTTTGCTATGTCTCGGGGAGAGTACTCCCTGCCACGGACAAGCATGCCAACAAAATAAGACATGCGGCAGACAAGGCAAAGTTAATTTCGGCCAATGACACCAGCGGCTTTACGTTTCGAGGGCGGTTTAATCAAAGCAATGAAGCGGCTAGCATTAGTTATGATGTATCTCAAAAAGCGCATAATGCATTGAAGTGGCTCATTAATCGTCAGGGAAAAATCATTGATCAGCGTGTGTTTCTTGTGTGGGGTAATGATGATCTTGATATTCCGGGACCTACAGAGGATCTTTTTTCGATCGCTCCTGAACCAATTGCCGTCAAAGAGAGAATATCATTTACTCATAAGGAGTTCGCCGGAGAAGTTTCCAAGGCGTTGGACGGGTATCGCAATCGGTTGTCGGTTTCGTCCGATGCAAAGGTGAATATTTTGATTCTGGATTCGGCAACAACAGGGCGTATGGCAGTGCTGTATTATCGGAATATGAACAAGGAGCTCTATTTGGACAGACTTGTGAAATGGCATTCCACCTGTGTATGGCTGCATCGGTATCATAAGGTTGATAATGGTGATTATGTGCAATTTTATGGGGCCCCCGCCACGAAGGATATCGCTTTTGCCGCATACGGGCCAAGAGCAAGTGACAAGATGGTCAAAGGGTTGATGGAGCGGATGCTGCCATGCATTGTCGACGAGCGAAATATTCCTTTGGATATTGTAAACAGCGCATGCAACCGAGCGTCAAACCCCATGTCGATGGAAAAATGGGAATGGGAGAAGACGTTGAGTATTACGTGCGCCCTGATCAAAAATAGACAGGAGGGATTCGATGTGGCATTAGATAAAGAAAATAATGATCGGAACTATTTATTCGGCCGCTTGTTAGCCGTCGCTGATGTTTTGGAAAGACGCGCACTGGGTGCTGAAGAAACTCGCGCCACCAACGCCATTCGTTATATGAATTCCTTCTCCAGACATCCGGCAAGAACCTGGAAGACCATTCAGAATTGCTTGCAGCCGTATCAGGCCAGGCTTGGAACAAAGGGGATCTATTTATCCAAGATTATTGATGAAGTAGCTTCACGAATTCCGGTCGCCGAATTTAATAATAAGCCATTATCCGAAGTGTTTTTATTGGGCTTCTATAGTCAACGGGATGAACTTTTTCAGAAGAAAGAAAATAATGACGATGCAGCGGCTGCATCTGATTAAAAGGGAGAGATAGCATGACTATATTAGATCATAAAATTGATTTTGCAGTTGTATTGTCCGTATCCAAAGCTAATCCTAACGGTGATCCCCTCAATGGTAATCGGCCGCGGCAAAACTACGACGGCTATGGCGAGATTTCGGATGTTGCACTCAAACGGAAGATTAGGAATCGTCTTCAGGATATGGGCGAATCTATCTTTGTTCAATCCAATGATCGCAAATCAGATTCGTATAACAGTTTAAGAGAGCGCGCGGATGCAAATGCCGAGCTGGAGAAAATTCTGAAGTCTAAGACAAGCTCCAGTGATGACTTTGCCAGAGTCGCTTGCCAAGAATGGCTGGACGTCCGAAGCTTTGGCCAAGTATTTGCGTTCAAAGCGGATAAGGGGGCCGGTGTTTCTGTCGGCGTAAGAGGTCCAGTGTCTATCCATACGGCAACAAGTATTGATCCTATTGATATTACTAGTATGCAAATTACAAAAAGCGTCAATTCCGAGCCTGGTGCTGCAAGAGGTTCGGATACGATGGGAATGAAGCATCGCGTAGATTCGGGTGTTTACATTTTTTATGGTAGCATTAATCCGCAGCTGGCCAAGAAAACCGGATTTACGAATAGGGACGCCGAGAAGATTAAGCAAGCGCTCATAACTTTGCTTGAGAACGACGCGTCATCCGCCAGACCGGAAGGAAGCATGGAAGTCCACACGGTATATTGGTGGGAGCATAATTCCAAACTGGGCCAATATTCTTCCGCTAAGGTACACCGGTCTCTACTGTTTGAAAAACTTGGCGAGGAACCCAAGACGTTCGAAGATTACAAGTTTACGGTTCAGCCTTTAGAAGGATTAAAAGTCGAGAGCATCAATGGGCAGTAATGGTGACGATAATTATTTAATGTTGTCTGGCATACAGCATTTTCGATTTTGCAAACGTCAATGGGCGTTAATTCATATTGAGCAACAATGGGAAGAGAACGTCAGAACCGTTGAAGGGAAGCATCTTCACCGGAATGCCGATCAGCCGTTTGTAAGAGAGAAGCGAGGAAATAAGCTTGTCGTTCGCGCAATGCCTGTAAAGTCGGAGAACCTTAAGATATCAGGTATTTGTGATGTGGTAGAATTTATAAGAAACGATAGCGGTGTTGAAATTAATAGTGCTGAAGGCAAATACATTCCCTATCCAGTCGAATATAAACACGGAAAGCCAAAACAAAACGATGAGGATATTTTACAGTTGGCTGCACAAGCCATCTGTCTGGAGGAAATGCTGCTGTGCGACATAAATACAGGCTATTTATTTTATAATGAAATCAAACATCGGGTTGAAGTGCCGCTATCCACAGCTATTAAAAATAAAGTAAAGCTAGTTGTTGCCGAAATGCAAGACTACTATAAGCGCAAGCATTCGCCCAAAGTAAAAACGGGGTCTTTTTGCCGAAGCTGTTCCCTTCAACATGTTTGCTTGCCGGAGCTCATGAATAAACGGACCGTTAAGAGTTATGTTGAAGGGAGAATTAAAGAATGAAGAAGCTGCTGAATACGCTATTTATTACGACATCCGATGTTTATTTATCTCTAGATGGAGATAACATTGTTCTGCTTAAGGAACAGGAGAAGCTTGGCAGGCTGCCGTTGCATAATCTGGAATCAATTATCGCATTTGGTTATACAGGTGCAAGTCCGGCGCTCATGGGATATTGTGCGGAGCGCAATATCTCATTAGTGTTTTACACGATGAACGGCAGGTTCCTTGCTAGAGTGATCGGGGAAAGCAAGGGCAATGTCGTCCTAAGGAAGAAACAATATGCTATATCGGAAGATGAGGCTCTTTCGGCGAAGATTGCGAGGAATTTTATTATCGGCAAGGTTTATAATCATAAATGGATTATTGAGAGAATGACCAGAGATTACCCTTTACGCATTGATGTTGACCAGTTCAAAGCCATTTCGCAGCAGCTAACCGCTGTAATGTTGGAAGTAAGGACATGTGAGAATTTAGAACGTTTAAGAGGGCTGGAAGGTCAAGCGGCTATTAGCTACAATAAGCTGTTTGACCACATGATTTTGCAGCAAAAAGACGATTTTTACTTTCACTCGCGTTCCCGAAGGCCACCTTTGGATAACGTAAATGCGATGTTGTCGTTCGCTTATTCGCTATTAGCGAATGATTTGGCATCTGCGCTGGAAGGTGTCGGATTGGATGCATATGTCGGATTTTTGCATCGTGACCGGCCGGGGCGCGCATCTCTGGCTCTGGATGTGATGGAAGAATTGCGAGGTGTTTTTGCAGATAAATTTGTGTTGTCATTAATTAACAAGAGGATTGTGAGCAAAGAGGACTTTTTGAAAAAAGAGAATGGCGCCGTCATGATGAAGGATGAGGCGAGAAAAAAGTTTCTAACCGCATGGCAAAATAAGAAGCAAGAGAAGATCACACATCCCTATCTTGGTGAGAAGATCTCGTGGGGGTTAGTCCCGCATGCACAATCCTTACTATTAGCCCGTTATTTGCGTAATGATTTAGATGAGTATCCGCCTTTCTTATGGAAGTAGGTGAATTATTTGTTGGTACTGGTAACGTATGATGTAAGTACAGTCAGTAGTGAAGGGCAAAGAAGACTGCGACAGTTTTCGAAAATATGCCAAAATTATGGCCAGCGAGTTCAAAATTCAGTGTTTGAGTGCGTTGTTGATGCTGCTCAATATACTGTTTTAAAATTACAGCTTCTTGCTATTATTAACCAAGAACAAGACAGCCTCAGATTCTATCAGTTGGGTAATAATTACAAGAATAAGGTGGAGCATATCGGTGTGAAAGAGTCAATTGATTTAGAAGGTCCTTTGATTTTGTAGTGCGAATGTGAAGCGAACATGGATGGCTGGGGACATTCGCACTGATAATATGGTTAAAAATGTAAAATTATTCTCTTTTTTATCCATTTTATTCATAATACTTATTCATTTTCGCGCATTTTTGATCACAAATATGAAGTTTCGGACATATTTGGATCAAAAATCGCAGTCGCATCCTACGCGGATGCGTGGATTGAAATTTCCTCGCTTATGATCGGTTCATGATCTGCGTCAAGTCGCATCCTACGCGGATGCGTGGATTGAAATATGAAGACGATTTATAAGATATTCCCATTGGCAGTCGCATCCTACGCGGATGCGTGGATTGAAATACCACCTGTATAGATAATTGAATGCGATCCGGCGCGTCGCATCCTACGCGGATGCGTGGATTGAAATCATCCTAGGCCGGAGGCCATCGTATCGACCGAATGTCGCATCCTACGCGGATGCGTGGATTGAAATATCTATGCTAGGTCCTTGCATAACTGACAAACCGTCGCATCCTACGCGGATGCGTGGATTGAAATGTACTGATCACCTATATTTAGGTCTTTTGATTTCGTCGCATCCTACGCGGATGCGTGGATTGAAATGCTGATGAACTGGATAAGCTGGGCACATGGTATGGTCGCATCCTACGCGGATGCGTGGATTGAAATATCATTATCACGTATTTTGCATGTAAGTGGGCTTGTCGCATCCTACGCGGATGCGTGGATTGAAATGGGGCTTGACCGGGATGCTTGGCGCGCTTGACCGTCGCATCCTACGCGGATGCGTGGATTGAAATTCATGGAGAACAACGCATTGTCAAAAATGGTGTGTCGCATCCTACGCGGATGCGTGGATTGAAATGCACTTCGGACAGAACGGAAGCATTTCACCGCGCCGTCGCATCCTACGCGGATGCGTGGATTGAAATACAACGAACCAGTATGACGGCGTACCGATGTGCGGTCGCATCCTACGCGGATGCGTGGATTGAAATGTCACAGTGATATGATTAACAGCCGTATTACAAGTCGCATCCTACGCGGATGCGTGGATTGAAATACATTGGCATCACCTAGCTTCTTTATTCGGAGTGGTCGCATCCTACGCGGATGCGTGGATTGAAATGACGAGGCCCGCCGACATGCGGAAGCGGCCGAAGTCACATCCTACGCGGATGCGTGGATTGAAATCAAATGAATATTATCCACCTGAGTTCGATACGGACGTCGCATCCTACGCGGATGCGTGGATTGAAATTCTTTTAGAGAAACATAATATTCATTTTGTTACGGTCGCATCCTACGCGGATGCGTGGATTGAAATATCGCCGAAGCCCGCAACGGATGGCCTCACGCTAGTCGCATCCTACGCGGATGCGTGGATTGAAATATCGCCAGTATGCGTTCCCACGCTTCCTCCACCGTCGCATCCTACGCGGATGCGGTGGATTGAAATGTTAAGAACCACAGGCTTAAAAGCGGCATCGACATGTAACATCTTAGAAATTTAACATTCATCATTAGAAGAAATTGTCATCTTAAGGAAAAAATATTATTGCTAGATAATTTGATTATATCAATGAGCTTCAGAAGGATTACGGTAATGTTGCTATGATAGGTGATGAGTTAATGATGCCTCGGCACTCGCGGATTCAACCCTTGGGATAAATATTGGTGTTGCCGGTACGGATACAACCTAGATCAGCATTGTGCTGAGGGCCGATAATTTAAGCAAATTACCTTACACGGTTCGATTAAGCAGAAAGACATTCGACTATGAAGCAAAGCATTGTCTTCTCGCTCGGATTAAAACTTCTCGCTTGGCTTCGATCCGGGTTGGTTAACGTTATGACAAGGGGTTTTTGTAGATTTGGGAGCAACATTAATCGTATCCTTTAACGGACTTCGATTATTATAAGCGGTTAATTAACCGGTTAACAGTCGATTTAAGAGAATAGATAAAGTATGTACTCCATATGATTGGGTCAAAATCAAATCTCTGAGGGACTTTAAATGCTAAGGAAGCGACAGCCTTATGCAGTTGAAAAGCATAAACTATGGGCAGGTGTTAATTGCAGGATAGGCGGAGTTGATTTGGACGGATCACCCAAAGCGTATACTTTTTGGGCAGGATTGGACATGCTAATGAGGAAATTACTGTGCCAGTCTGGAGGGGACCGGAATGAACCATGTCATGCTTAGACCGGATTTGAAAACGGCCGGCGGCGAGGTTTGCGACATTTTGTACAAAAATCGTTTTGTTGGAACGTTGTCTTTAGTCTATCGGGAATCCGACCGAATTGCGGGCGCGCTCCAGTTGGAGAAAGATGTACTGTCCGACACCGAAAAAGAAGAAGTATCCGATCAGGTGCACACTTATGTCCGGGCGCTAGTGGACGCTCTGCGGGCCCGGGAATGCGAGGTGATGGTTACTTACAGCAGTTATGATCATGTCATAGCGGCAGAAACTGCGGGGGCGGTCCATCCCCTTCATTCCACTGCCGAAGAAGAACGGGACCATGATACCGATTGGGTGGACTATGGCACACGTCTGGAGGATGAGCAACCGAACGAACGGGAAGAGGTTACGATGGCCGATTATGAATTGGTCGTTGTAAGCGAAGACGAAGATGCGATGGAGTACCATATTTATGACAAAGAGGACGATTTGGTCGCCGAAGCATTCCTCGATATCGAAGACCGGATCGTCACGGGAACCGTCCATTGGCTGATCAGGCCGTTGGACCATGAGCTGGACATCATCGCCGATTTAATCATTCTTGATTTTAACGATGATGAAGTGGACGGATTTGTCATTCATATGCAGTACCTTGACGAAATCATTGAAACCATAGAGCTGACGCATGAGGACTTTCTGTCGGCAGATGACGAAATCGATGATCCCGATATCTATTCAAGCTCGCTGCAGGGGGAGTATTCGATCGTATTGGCGCGTGATGACGGGGATGTGCTCACTTATGAGATCTATCAGCAGTCGCGCGGCGGATTGCCGATCGGAACGGCTACGATTGATATCAGTGAACGGCAGCTTACGGGCTTCATTGATTTCCGGGAGCCGGGGAGCTCGGACGATCGTGAACTGATCGCAACCTTGCTGATGGAAGAGCTGGATAAAGAGAAGGATTATGAAACGATCAATCTGACGATGATGCATAGAAACCGGTTGATCGAAGAAGTGCTGTTCGAGACGGAGCAAGTGCACTAAGCAAACAGGCTGAACCGCAAGCAGATATCCTGCAGCGGGACAGCCTGTTTCTGTGAAGGAAGCGTGCTGTAAGTCTGAAAAACGGTGTCACGGCATAACCTTCAGGGTAGCGGTCGCTTTCAGTTAGCGCCTTAGTCCTTTGGGGTAGTGGTTCTTCAGCTGCCGACCGGTTTGCTTGCCCCAGCCGAGGGGGTGACCGTCTACGGTAACCAGGATCCAGCCGCTGCCCGAAGCACTGCGTTCGATCACTTCACCTTTAAGATAGCGCTGCACTTCCGAACTCTCTGCCGCGAAGTCTGCCGTCTGGGCAACAGCCGAGGCGGAGGGGAGGGCAAGAGCAAGGGCATGGGCAGGCTCAAGCCGTCCCTTCTTTACCTCTCCCAGATGAAGACCCGGACGGAGCACCTTCATGCCTTGAAGCCAGGCGCTGTGAAACGGACAGCCCATCACCGCCGGTAACCAGTACAGCTGCTCGCCGAACAGCAGCGGCTCCCCCGGCGGCAGCTCGAACCTGTCGGAATGAAGCATCTCCGCGGCGAAGCCGTCAAACAGGCGCATGGCTTCCTCTTCCGGGCGCTGTCTTCGTCCGCCTCGTGATCCGTTTTTGCGAGGTACGGACGCTTCCGCCGTAAGGCTTCCCGGCTCTTCCGCAAGACGCAGGGTGGCGACAAAGTGACCTTCCCCGGCGTGCAGATGCGGCCAAATGCGCTCCATACGCTCAAGTTGAAGCTGCGGATACCGCTGAAGAAGCGCTTCGATCGTCCGTTCATTCTCAAGCTCATTGAACGTGCAGGTGGAATAGGCCAGCCGTCCGCCGGGCTTCAGCATCGTGACGGCAGCGTGCAAAATGTCCTCCTGCCTTGCTGCACACATCTGTACGTGTGCAGGCGACCATTCATTTATCGCATCCGGATCCTTCCGGAACATGCCTTCGCCGGAGCAGGGGGCGTCCACCATGATTTTGTCAAAAAAAACCGGAAAGCGTTCAGCCAGCTGTTGTGGTGCCGCGCTGACCACAACGGCATTGCGGACGCCCATGCGCTCGTTGTTTTCGGACAGGATTTTGGCGCGTGCAGGATGGATTTCATTTGAAATCAGGAGGCCCCGTCCCGCAAGCTTGCCGGCAATCTGTGTTGACTTGCCTCCCGGAGCGGCGGCAAGATCCAATACAATCTCACCCGGCTTGGGATCCAGCAGCTCGACGGCCGACATGGCCGAAGGCTCTTGAATATAATACACGCCGGCAGCATGATAAGGATGCTTTCCCGGTTTGGTTTCCTCACGGTAATAAAATCCGGTATCGCACCAGGGCACCGGTTGTAGGCCGAACAGCTCCGCCAGCGTTTCAAAGGCGAAGCCGCCCATTTTGTCAGGGTTCAAACGAAGTCCCTGGACCCGGGGAAGCGAATAGCTCTCAAGGAACGCTTCCGCTCCTTCGCCGAGCTGTAATTTCATTTGTTCGATAAATGCTGCAGGTAATTGGATCATAGGATGCGGTTTACTCCTTTTTGCGCAAACTATTCTTCATTATACAAGTTTCGCCATATTGTGAGAAGTCTACCCGGCATGATATAATAATTCGTTGATTCAGAAAGGTGGTCTTCAAGGCTCTATACCCGTATCTGAATCACCATGACAAACGCATCGTCTTCAATGAACGGTATCGCGTTTATCTTTGGGTAAAGAGGTGAATGATTAATGGAATACGAAATCCCCAAAAAAGTACAAATGTTAGGGGAAGACATACAAAAGAGCCAGCTCAAGTATCATGACAGAGAAGTGCTCGTATCAAAGGAGTTCACATTCGACAGCGCGCACCATTTACATTGTTATGAGGGCAAGTGCAAAAGCCTGCACGGGCATACGTATAAGCTGCAGGTCATCATGCGGGGCAAGGTGGACGAGCGGGGCATTACGATTGATTTTGCCGATATTAAACGTATCGCCAAAGACCGGATCATTGATCGCCTGGATCATCGTTATCTGAATGAGGTTCTGCCGCCGATGAACACCACCGCTGAAAATATGGTCGTCTGGATGTATGAGCAGCTGCGGGACGCTTTAGTCGGCGAAGGGCTGTACCCTGCGGTGCGGGTAGATGAAGTCCGCTTGTGGGAGACCCCGACCAGCTATGCTGCGGTGACGGCGCGGTTGATGGGAGATGAACCCTCTTGAGCCAGACTGCACCACGCTTGGAAGTAAAAGAAATCAAACTGCCCATGGTGGAAATTTTTGAAACGGTGGAGGGAGAAGGCACAAGAGCAGGGTTCCCGACCGTCTTCGTACGTTTGTTCGGCTGCAATCTGCGCTGCACCTGGTGTGATACCAAATACAGCTATCCTCCGGCGGAAGCGGAATTCGTTATGACCATAGGAGAAATTGTGGCGGAAGCAACCCGTTATTCATCAAAGCATCTGTGTCTGACGGGCGGAGAACCGCTGCTCTACGGAGACAGGTCTGCCGCACTAATTGAAGCCTTGGCCGCTGCCGGCAAGTTTACGGATCTGCATATCGAGACGAATGGAGCCATTGATCTCGCTCCATTCCTCGAGAGGATCGAATCGCCGATGGTTCGCTATATTATGGATTACAAGCTGCCCGATTCCGGCGAAGAGGACAAAATGATCACAGCCAACCTGTCCAGGCTCCGTCCCCAAGACGAGTTGAAATTCGTGATCGGCAGCGACCGCGATTTTCTGGCGGCCAAAGCCGTATTGGAAAAATACCCGACGGCCGCGCTGCCGTTGTTCAGCCCCGTATGGGAAACGATGCCGCCGGACAAGCTTGTCCGGCTGATGCTTGAGCACGGATTGTCCCAGGTCAAGCTGAATATGCAAATGCACAAAATCATTTGGGACCCGGCGATGCGCGGCGTATGAGCGCAGCCGGGCTTTTCCGCGCTTAAGGATTAACCGTGATATTCGAGAGTATAAGCAGGGATGGTGTTTAATTATGAAAAAAGCAGTCGTCATTTTAAGCGGGGGGCTGGACAGCACCACGTGCATGGGCATTGCGCGGGAAGCGGGTTATGAGCTGTATCCGATTACCTTCGATTACGGGCAGCGGCAAAAAAGGGAAATTGACAATGCCCGGCAGGTGGCCGACTTCTATGGAGTGTCGGACAGACATCGGGTGATTTCGCTCGGATTCCTTAAAGAATTCGGCGGCAGCGCGCTGACCGATGATTCCATCGAGGTGCCGCCGGCGGGGGAGAGCGGAGCGGTGGATTCCGATATTCCGATTACTTATGTACCGGGGCGCAATCTGTTATTCCTTTCAATCGCGACGTCTTATGCCGAGGTCAGCGGGGCGGAAGCGATTTATATCGGTGTAAATGCGCTCGATTACAGCGGCTATCCGGATTGCCGTCCCGAGTTTATCCGCAAGGTGGAGGAGGTTATGGCTCTTGCTACCCGGGTAGGCGTTGAAGGGGGGCCGATCCGGATCGAAACGCCGCTTATTCATTGGACCAAAGCCGAAATTATCCGGGAAGGGATGCGGCTTAACGTGCCGTATCAGCTTACGACCTCGTGCTATAACGGGCAGGAGGAGGCCTGCGGGGTCTGCGATAGCTGTCGTCTCAGGTTGAAGGGCTTTGCCGATGCGAATGCGGTGGACCCGGTTGCGTATCGGGAGGGCAAGCAATAAAAAAATCCGGCACCTCAACTCCTCGGAGTTGGATGTGCCGGATTTTTTATGTTTGCTTCAGTACCCTTTCGATGGCGGTGATCAGCTCTTCCGAACCGGCTGCTTCCATATATTCCGGGTCGTAACGGAACCACTTCTTAGGACGGTTAACGATGACAAACGGATGCAGCTTGCACTGCTCGCAGCGGTCCAGGCAGCCTCTTACCTTTTGAGCAAGATGAGGGTGGTTTTCTTCCATATGTTCATAAGTCCGTTCATTCATATTCCGTAGATTATTGCTGCAATATTCTATGAATACGGATTTCAAAGGCAGCACATCCTTTATCCGGGAATCTGCTTGGCGTACTTCACGACGGTTGTAATTATATCGGTGTGCCCGGGCAGCGTCAACAAAAGGGGACATCATGCCTTAAAATTGTCAAAAGACGTTATTTTTCTTGAGGATATGTAAACTTTGGGGTGTCCGAATTTGCAGCCTCAGCCTCCGAATTGTACTCTGGGGAGGACCGTTCTTGATCCTGGAGCTTTTTTTGCTTCCAGAAGAGGACGGTGAGCATCCGCTCAATCCATTCTTTATCTGCAGGGGTAAGCTCAATGCCGTCAAAAACCAAATCATTCTCACGAAGAAATCTTCGCAGGTTTATGCGGGTCTTCGCATAGCCGCGACTTTCTTTCTCCACGGAGGATTTCTCGAGGTATCCGGCAACCTGCATCAGATCGGTGTAAGGTATATTCAGCCCTTCCGACAGCTTCATCAGCACATCGGGAGAGGGAACGCCGCGGTTGCCGTTCTCCAGCTGGGAGATATAGGCCGCCGAGACGCCGGACCGGTCCGCCAGCTCGCGAATCGTGAACCCTTTCATTTTGCGCATGTCTTTTAACTGATCGTAGAAATCCATAGGCAACCTCTCATCAAAAGGATAAAAAACGAAAATCTAACAAGGTAAACAAAGGTTAACATATTTATAATATCAGTATACATTAGCAAATACAATGTTCGACCGGTTCAGAATAGACAGCTGACTATAGGGGATGTACGCCTTTGAAACTTTTTGTAGAGTTTTTGATACAAATTGTATATAATTGTCGTATACGTAAAAAAGGAGTCGAGCAATATGTACTATTGTATTTTGTGCGAAGAAATCCATACGTTGAAATATTCAGAATGCGAAACCGTTTTCTCCTCCGGATTTCATTACTATAACCGTTCCCTTTACAGTGCGGGAATTTGCCGGTGTGAGCTTTGCAATCAGGAAAAGGATCATAAGCTGAAGTCTAAGGTCGGTTAATAGCACAACCGATCGGCCGTTATCAACAGAACCTTTCAGCGAAGCGGTGTTTCTTTGCGTTTTGCAAAGAACAGCGTTTTTTTGTAATATCAGAATCTATAGGTTTGATCCGGAGGATTACGATTCTGATATTTCAAGTATAGCTTCCTCTAAAACACGAATGGTTCTTCATTGAACAGGCTTCGATTAGAAGCTTTTTTTATTTGCCCGATTTGCAGGATCGTCACATTTTTCATTAATATATAGAGGAATACGTTTTATATTTTAATTAGCCTGGGATTGGTAAACGAAAAAAGCATGGAAAATTCGCTGGAGAGGATGAGGATACGGTGTTCAGCCGGACAGAGAGTTTAAAGCAATATTTCAAGTGGTATCCCGTTACAGCGGTTTTGATTTGCATTCACATGATTCTGTTGGGTCTGATGGAATGGTTTGGCTCATCCCAGGATACCGTTACATTGATTCAATTCGGAGCCTTGTTTGACCTGCCGAATCTGAAACCGGAAGCTTGGCGGTATGTTACGGCGATGTTTTTGCATATCGGATTTGCCCATCTGCTCTTTAATTGCTTTGCTTTGTATGTGTTCGCACCGCCTTTGGAGCGGATCCTGGGCAAATGGAGATATGTGCTGTTTTATCTGGTGTGCGGCTTGGCCGGCAATCTCTTCAGCGCTTGGTTTCATCGGGACTATTTTGTCTCGGCAGGGGCTTCGGGCGCTATTTACGGGATTTATGCCGCCTATTTATATTTAGCGATGTTCCGAAAAGATATTATCGACCATCAAACCAAACAAATCGTGCTTACCATTATCGGAGTCGGCTTTATTTACTCCTTCGTTGTCCCCAATATTGATATCTATGCCCATCTGGGCGGCTTTCTCGGGGGATTGGCTACCATGGGGCTGATCGTTCTCTTCATCAAAAGAAGAAACCGAAGATCATATTAAGAGCGCGGCAAATGCAAATACCTGCGTCGGAGGTGAACGTCACACCTGTTCCCCCGGCGCTTTTTCCTGTGTAATGAAAAGGATAAAAATAAACAACAGTGAATTCTATTTGTTGCAAATGTAAATTTGAATGGTATAATAGATAACAGGTTTGTTAAAGTTTGGGGGGCTGAAAATGAAAATTAAAGCCAAAACGAACGCCATCATCAGAGCGCGGATTTTCAAAGGGATGACACAGCGTGAGCTGGCCAAATTATCGGGCTTAAGCTATGCGTATATCAGCCTGCTGGAGCGTTCGGTCAAACCTGTCGGGCCCGGCACCGCCAAGAAGCTAAGCGAGCTGCTGGACCAGCCGATCGAGGAATTGTTTAACATAGAATAAACCTGGTTCGAACAGATGCCGATCAGCGAAAATGGAGGCTCTATGTCGGTAATATCCCGACACTGCCGATGAAAATAACGGAAGTCCGGCATATTTCTATTACCGGACTGCCATTGCTGCGTTCAAAGAGCTCAAAAACCGGCGACTTTATTTTTACCGGTCGTTTTGGCTTGGTACATCGCTTCATCCGCCTGCTTGATCAGTTCCTCCGCTGTAACCCCTTTCGCATAGTGGCTGAAGCCTATGCTGACGGTAACGCTTGTTTCCGATTCTACCCTTGAACGGATCCTTTCCGCGAAGCTTTGAGCCTCCGTATCGGGGTCTGTGATCAGCACGACGATTTCCTCGCCGCCGTAACGCCCGCAAATGCCGGCCTCCGCTGTTTCTTCCTTCACGATTTTGGAGATTTGTTTTAAGGCGAGATCTCCCATCTGATGACCCTTCGTATCGTTCAGCTTTTTGAAATTATCAATATCGCAGAAAAGGACGGCTACAGGAATACGCTGCTGCACGTACTGCTTTACCCGTTTTTCAAAATATTTGCGGTTATACAGCTGGGTTAGTCCGTCGGTAATGGACGATGTATACATCGCTTGCATCAGCTCGATGACACGTTCGAAGATAAAGAGAAACAGCACGATATGAAAAGCAAAAGGGACGATGCGTTCCAACAGCTCCAGCGCTTGCTGATTTCCGTTAAAGAGATAAAGATTAGCCATATGTACGGTATGCATGACAAAATAAACGGTAAGCATCAGCTGGAATTTTCCATTTTGACCGATTCTCGGGTTGACCAGTAAAAAGCTTATAAAAATAAGTATAAACAAGTACAGCTCCATACCGAGCGGACGCAGAAGCATTAGATGCTCCTCGCTGCTTTGAAGCCAAACGGGAGCATACCAATAGGTCAGCGAGGCCGCGGCGGTCGCTATTCCGAACAGGAAGAAGACGGCAAGGTCCCTTTTGCGTGTGGGATTATACAGCTGATACATTCCGATATTCATCAGGACAAAGGCGAGTACTTTGAGCAAAAGCGCAATAAAGGTCTGTACATCGTTCATACCGGGGGTAAGCGCGTACCGGATTAACTGCCCGTGCTGCACGAGAAAGATGCAAAGCGCCGCGACCATGGAGAAATATCCGACTTTGCGCCGGGTGATCGACAAACGTATCGATACGAGCAGCGTCATCACGATGATGACGATCAGCATGGAATGCAGGAAAATCGGACCCGAGGGTCCGAAAAACAGATCCGATAACGTGAAGTTGTTCATGAAAAGTGGCAGGCCTCCGTCATCCAGCGGGAACTTCATTTGTCCCATTATACCAAACATACATTCGATAAGGGAAGTCTTGTAGTCCTTTTGCATACCTGATAGGATTAAGATGGAATGAGATGCGGGCTCGCCCGCAACAACTATGGGAATTGCCGGAGGTAGCTAATGCGTATACTGCAAGCCTTGTTTTTTCCCCCGGAGCAGCCCGGCGGGGTTTCCTCCATGGTTCCTTTTATGCTCGAGCGCTTTAATAGGCGGGGGTGGGAAATGGAGTTGTTTTCCTTACCGAAGCGGGTGCGCGGCAAAGGTGCCGAAGAGATTCGTTTCACTACGTTTGACTGGGAATCGTATGCCGGAAATCCGGTAGTTGATAAATACATACAGACGATGAAGGATTATATCTGGTGGACCAAGCTTCGCATCAAATCTTCTTATGATTTGATACATGCCCATCATCCGATCGCGGGTCTGGTGATGAAACGGCTTTTTCCGGATACGCCGCTCATTATGACGATCCACTCCAGCTATGAGCGGGAGCTGAAGCTGAACGGAAAAATCAGTGAGGACGGTCCTGAGCACCGGTTTCTTACCTCGATCTATAGGGAGCTTGAGGAAAAGGCGGATCAGTTGATCACCGTATCCAACTCGTTTAAGCAGTATTTGGCCGATTACGTGCAGGAGCCCGAGAAAATCGGGGTGATCCCCAACGGCTTCGATGAGAAAAGGTTTCGCCCGGTGCATCATGAAAACCAAGTGCCTCAGCTGATCAGCGTCTGCCGACTGGTTCCGGCCAAGGGGCTGGATACGCTGCTTTACGCTTGCGCGGAGCTCAAACGCAAAGGCCAGCCGTTCGTGCTTCATTTGATTGGAGACGGTCCGATTCGACCGGAGCTGGAAGAGCTTGCGCAAAAGCTGGACATCTATAACGATACGATTTTTTACGGATACATGCTTCATCCGGAAGATTTTATGCCGTTTTTTGATGTGTTTGTGCTGCCTTCACGCGCGGAAGCTTTCGGGTCGGTGTTCGCCGAGGCGGCGCTTTGCGGACTCGCCGTTGTAGGGACGCAGGTTGGAGGAATTGCCGAGCAGATTGAGCATGGGGTTAACGGCTTGCTTGTACCTGTTGACGATGTGTCTGCGCTTGCGGGGGCGCTGGAGAAAGTGGCCGGCGATCCGATGTACCGCTATCAGCTGTCCAGAGTAGCGCTGGAGAAGGCGCTCAAATCGTATTCAATGACACGGATTGTTCAGCAGCTTCGCGGTGTGTACCGAAGCTACCGTAAAGACAATTAGAATACTGGGGAAAGGTCGGGAGGAGCATGAGGTCTTTTCGTTTTATTCACGCTGCGGATTTGCACTTGGACAGCCCGTTTCGCGGTTTGGCCGGTCTTCCCGAAGCATTGAGGGAACGGGTGAAGGAAGCGAGCTTCACGGCGCTTCGAAGGCTCACGGACCTGGCTGTCAGTCAGAGGGCCGATTTCGTTGTGTTCAGCGGCGATATATATGATGCCAAGGACCGTTCGCTGCGGGCGCAGCTGCGGTTCCGGCAAGCTTTGGAAACGCTGGCGGGTCATCGGATACCCGCCTTTGTCATACATGGAAATCACGATCCTCTGCACGACGGCTACAGCGCGAAGCTTACATGGCCGGAGGAGGTCAAAGTGTTCGGCGCAAACGAGGTGGAAAGCGGACTCGTCAGAGCGGCGGACGGGGAAGCCTTGGCAAGAATCTCGGGCATTTCCTTTGGCCGGGCGGCGGTGACGGACAATTTGACGCCGGGCTTCCGCGGATGGGGCGACGATTTGTATCATATCGGTCTGCTGCATACCAATGTGGACGGCGACGCGAGGCATGATAATTATGCGCCGTGCCGTCTGAGCGACCTTCTTGTACGAGGAGTCGATTATTGGGCGCTGGGACATATTCATACGCGGCGCATACTGCACGAGAAGCCGTGGGTTGTATACCCGGGCAGCTTGCAGGGCCGTCATATTCGGGAGACCGGGCCCCGGGGCTGCTATCTGGTCGATGTCTCGGCCTCCGGGGAAACGGAGCTTGCGTTTCATCCGCTGGATGATGTGAGATGGCAGGCGACGGAAATCGCCATTGACGGCTTGGAGACGGAACAGCAGCTCTTGGAAGCGCTGGAGGAAGCCGTATGGACTGCCGCCGAGGCGGCTGAAGGCCGGGCCGTGATTTTGAGGCTCCTGCTGACGGGCCGGGGGCCGATGCATGACGTGCTTAGACGCAGCGGAGCGCTGGCCGGTCTCAGAACGGCTCTTAAGGATATTCTGTCGGGGGGCGGACATTCCGTTTGGGTGGAGTCGGTAGAAGACCGGACCGGCGCAGCACTGGACCGTACGGATCTTGAAGACCGGCCGGGCTTTCTCGGGGATTTGCTGCGGCTTGCCAAAGCGTCCGGTACGGATCCCGCGCAGCTGGCCGTGTTTGCGGCCGAAGCGCTGGCACCGCTGTCGGCACAGCCCCGTCTTGCCGCTTTGCTGGCGGAATTCAGCGAAGAGGAGCTTAGGCAATGGCTGAATGAGGCTGAGGAGCTTGCGATCGACATGCTGGCCGGCAGTGCGGAAACGAGGTGGAGCGAATGAGAATCGAACGGCTGGACATCGGGGCTTTCGGAGCGATCCGGGACTTGAGTTTATCCTTTGAGGGCCCGGTATCGCTTCTTTACGGGCCCAATGAAGCGGGCAAAAGCACGGTGATGAACTTCATTCGCGCCGTCTTGTTCGGCTTTGGAGCCAGAGGCGCGGCGGACCGCTACACCCCCAGGCAGGGAGGCGGCCAGGGCGGGGCGATTACGCTCCTGGACGAGCAGGGCCGGCGCATTCGTGTGGAGCGATGGGACAGCCCCCAGGGGGGACGCGGGAGAACTCCGGCGGCAGGCAGTGTCCGCGTGATTTTCCCGGATGGGACCGTGGGCGGAGAACCGGAGCTGACGGCTCTGCTTGGCGGCATTACGCCGGAGCTGTTTCGCAGCTTGTTTGCGTTTGGTTTGACGGAGCTGCAGGAGCTGGGGACACTGCAAAGCGATGAGATCAGCAGCTTTTTGTACAGCGCAGGCCTGGGCGCCAGCGGATCGGAGCTGCGCGCGGCCGAGCGAAAGCTCGTTCAAGAGCAGGAGCAGCTGTATCGGCCGCGCGGCCGCACACCGCTGATGAATCGCGCCTTGCAGGAGCTGGATGCGGCGGAATCGGAGCTTGCCGAAAGCAGGGTACAGGCGGAACGGTATAATGCATTGGAAGCGGAAGCCGGGAAGCTGGCCGCCGAGCAGGAAAGGCTGGAGGCTCTGCACAGGGAGCAGGCGAAGCAGGCAGACTGGCTGGAGCGCAGCATACGGGCGAGACCCCATTGGGTTCGCGCCAAGGAGCTCCAGCAGGAACTCAGCGCGCTTCCGGAGGGCTTGGAGCATTTTCCCGAGGACGCGGTGAGTCGGCTTGACGCGATCTTAGCCGAACGGGAGCGGCTTATGACGGAGCTCGACCGTCTGGAGCTGGCGCAGTCCGAGCTGGAGCAAGCTGTGGAGGCTTTGGAGTCACAGGAGAGCTTGGACAAGAACGTTCTGGAGCGGCAAACCGAGCTTGAAGATCTGCTTGAGCGCCGTCCCGCCTATGAAGAGGCGAAGCGGCTGCTTGCCGAGGCGGAGGCGGAAGAAGAACAGCTTGGTCTGGAGCTTGCGCTGCTGCTGCGGCGGATTGATCCGCAGTGGACGGCAGAGCATGTGGACGGGCTTCCGTCGACCGTCATGCTGCGGGAGCAGGCGTCCGCCTTCCGGGAGGAGTGGCGCGTTTGGCGGCAGGAGGAAGCGCTGCTTGTGGCTGAGATGGAACGGATCCGGCTGGAGCTCAGCGAATCCGAAGGACGGTTGTCTGACGACGAGCCGTTTTACGCTTCGGATGAAGAAGCTGTCCGCGAAGGGCTGGATCGCATCAAATCGGCCCGGCGGCTGCTGGCCGACTGGAAGGATGCGCTGCGGGAAATTCAGTATGCGGAGCAGCGGGAGCGTGATTTGGAGCAATATCAGCGAACGGGCTCCGGAGGAGGGGCTTCCGGTGTCCCTTTATACGGGATATATACACTGACCCTGCTGCTTCCAGGAGCTCTGGCCATCCTGCAGGAGCTTGTGGCTGCAGGGGTTACTTTTATAATATTGTTTGGCGTTAGCGTGGGTTGGACCTTAGCTCGCCGCCGATCAGCTGCGAAGGGCGAGTCCCGCCAGCGCCGCCCCTATGCGGGCGGTTCGGGCACGGATGCCCCGGCGCAGGCGGCCGCGCTCGAAGCGGCGCTGGCCTCGGAGCTGCGGCAGCTGCGGCGTCTCGCGGAGACCGGCGGCGCTGCGGCGGAGTTGGCTGCCGCCGTCGAGCCTGCCGACTGGCGCAGCCCCCAGGGGCCGGCGCAAGCCGCTCTGCCGCTGCAGCCCGATGGCATCGAGCCTTGGCTCGATGCCATCGAGCAGCAGCTTCGCACGCGGCAGGCGCAGCTTGCCACGCGCGTGGCCGCCGGCGAGCGGCTGCTGGCGCTTCGCGCGCAGCGCGAACGCCACGCCCGGGCGGGCGAGCCGCTGCGCCAGCGCTGGCACGCCTGGCTGGCGGAGCACGCGCTGCCGGCGGCTGCGAGCGCCGAAGCGGCGCTGGAGCTGCTGCAGCTGGCGGAGCAGGCGCTCCAGCAGCTCCAGCGGCTGCGCCGGCAGGCTGCGCGCTGCGAGGCGCTCAGGCGCACAGCCGCGGAATTCGCCGCGGAGACGGCGGCGCTGCTCGGCGAGGCGGCCGGGCGCGAGCCGGGGCCGGCGCTGAGGGCGTGGCAGGCTGCCCGCGACCGCGAGCTTGCCCGGCTGCAGCAGCTGGAGCAAGGCCGTAGGCAGCTTGCTGAACTGCAGCAGCAGGCAGCGATTTTGCAGCAGCAGCTGCAGCGTTGCGAAGCCCGCCGGCTGGAGCTGCTCGAGGCGGGGGAGGCCGAAGGAGAGGAAGCGCTCCGCCGGCGCTATCTGGAATACCGCCGGCGGTTGGAGCTGCTCGCCGGGCTAAGCCAGGAAGAGCTTGCGCTCAGGACCTTGGTTGGCGAAGATCAGCTGAATCGGCTGCATGAAGAGCTGGAGCAGCGGCATACCGCCGATTTGGAAGAAGCACTGAGGGCACTGTTGGAGAACCTTGAGTCAAGCCGAGGGCTGCTGGAGAATGTTCGGGAGGAAAAGACCCGTCGACGGTATGAGCTTGAACGGCTGATCTTAGGGGGAGATCATGCGGACAAGCTTCAGATGGTCGAGGAGCGCCGTGCCGAGCTGCAGCGCTTAATCAGGCGCTGGGCCGTTCATGCGATGTGCAGCTCGCTGTTTGTAAGGACGAAGAAAATGTACGAGCACGAAAAACAGCCCTCTGTCATGCAGAGAGCCTCAGTTTACTTTGAACGTGTGACCGCCGGACGCTATGTCCGGATGATTGCCCCGCTGGGAGAGCAGCGTGTGCTTGCGGAGAAAGAAAACGGGGAACAGCTGGATACGGTTCATTTAAGCCGGGGAACGGCAGAGCAAATGTATTTATGCATCCGTTTCGCTCTTGCGGACGAGTACGCGGCATCCGGCGTTCGTCTGCCGCTTGTCATCGATGATTTGTTCGTCAATTTCGACGATGAGCGACTGGGATACGGGCTGGAGCTGCTGCGCTCCGTTTCGCAGCGGCATCAGCTGCTGCTGTTTACCTGCCACAGGCATGTGGTAGAGGCTTATGAATCCCGGTTCCCGGCGGAATCCGTCAGCCGTCTTATCCCTTAAACGATAGCTTTGCCTTCGCCCGTTACAACGGGTCTGCAAAACACCTTTTAGGCAGATATTCTCATAAGAATCATGCCTGCCAATGCACATAACAAGCCGCCCATTTCGAGGCGGCTGAATTTTTCTTTGAGCACGAAACGGGCATACAGCAGGACCATTGCGACGCTCATCGATACGACGGCGGAAACAAGTCCGGTCACTCCCAGCTTGAACGCCTGCAGGAGAAGCATCATGCCAAAGGCGTTCGTGCAGCCGACCACCATACCCCACAGCAAGGTTTTGCCTGATGACCACTGCATTGCTGAAGCATCGGAACCGCCCGCCATTTCCGCGGAAGCGGCGGCTTCCTGCACGGCACGGAGAAGCCCTGCGGCAGCCTGACGCCTGGCATTGATCAGCCCTACGGACCCGAACAAGCTTGCGCCGGTCGCGAACATTAGCGTGAGCGTCGGCAGTGGGGCCGCTTCAAGCAGGGTGGATTGCTTTCCGGTAAGATCGTTCAATGCGAAGAACAGCATGGCGAGCCCTCCCCATTGGGCGCCCTGCAGATTTTTTAAAGACAGATCGTTAGAATAACGGAGCAAAACGATCCCCGCGACGATAACCAGAAATGAAACCGACTGCCAGCCGTTCGGTTTTTCGCCCCAGAATACATAAGCCAGCACCACGACCACAACGGAAGGAAGGCCGGTAAGCATGGCCACAAGCGATGTTTTTCCGACGGCGAAGCCTCTATACATCGCGGCGTTGGAGGAAAAAGAAAACAGCCCCATAAGCACTCCGATCCATACGGGCTTGGTCCAGGCTTGTCCTGTCATTAGGCTGGCGGACAGTACGATCAGGGCGCCGGTCAGAAAAACGCCGAACAGCAGCAGATCACGATGGATCGGCCGCTGCGAGGTCCATTGATACAAAATGCCTCTCAGCCCGAAGCAGAAGGCCGAGGCGGCTGCAAATACGAACCACATGATGTAATCTCCCCGTTGTCAACCGGATAAGCTGGTTATTCTTCATAAATCATTTTAACCGTCATCCCCCCGTCGATAACAAGGTTCTGTCCGGTAATAAAGCCGGCCCGGTCGTCGGCCAAATATAAGCATGCGGCAGCGATGTCTTGCGGCGTACCGACGCGTCCTACCGGGTGCTGCAGCCGGTCTCGTTCGGAATGAACCGGCTTCTGACGTTTCGACGCTTTCTGCCAATCGCCGACTTCGATCCACCCGGGACTAATCGCGTTCACGCGGATCCCATAAGGGCCCAGGCTGACGGCCATGGCATGGGTGAGAGCCAACAAGCCGCCCTTGGAGGCAGCGTAGCTTTCCGTATCGGCTTCCGACATGAGCCCGCGGGTAGAGGCCATATTAAGAATAACACCGGAGCCCTGATGCTTCATGGCTCGGGCGGCATGCTGCGAGCATGAGAACGCTCCGCGCAAATTGATACCGAGCACGCGATCGAAAGACGACAGCGGCAGGTCCAGCATGGATCCGCCGATGCCGATCCCCGCGTTGTTGACAAGCACATCCACACGGCCAAGCTCTTCAAGCACGACCTTAAACCAATGCTCAATATCCGCTTCCTTGGATACATCGACGGGAACAAACAGAGCGTTGCCGCCCAGCTCGCGAATTTCCGCGACGAGCTCAGCCCCTGCCTCCTGATCCGCGTCCGCTACGGTAATCTCATAACCGGCTTTGAAAAATTCAAGGGCAACCGCTTTACCGATTCCCTGCGCTCCGCCTGTAACGGCTGCTACCTTACGCATGAACCTACCTCCTGATTGGTTACAAACCATTGCTTTTTTTTGAGTATATCGAATACTATAGGGGTAGTACAAGATTAACCTGAAGATCGATGGGAGGTCCAGTTCATGAACCCTGAACAGCCTGAACAGCCAAAGCCGCAGCGAGCCTCCCGTGAAATGACGTACCGTGACGGACGAAAGCGGAAAACCATCACAGCCAAAAATCAGCTTCCTGCCTTCCCGGCAGACGCAGAGAGAGCGCTTTCTTCACCCGGACCCGCTTGGAGGCCCTGGGGACTACTGTGGCGTGAAGCGCCCGTTCCCGGAGGCAGCTTAAAAGCTTCCGTCGTCATTCTTCCTGCGGTGCTGTTTGCTCTGTTTGTGTGGATGACCTATGAGTTGAGCCGCTATACCTTTTAGTACCCGATAACTTACACGCGAGGTGTTGCAACTATGATGACGCTGCTAGCCCTGCTCGGCGGTGCGTTGGGACTTGCCGTAACGGGCTCGGCCGTACTGCTGGCCTGGTCGGTGTATGCCGGAGCACGGGTCCAAAAGGGGCAGCAAGACGGGAAAGAAACCGAACCTCCGAAGCCCCCCTCCGGCTGGCTCCAAGAGAGCGCCCCGCAATTGTTGAAATGGACTTATTTCGATTATGCGCTGCTTGTTTTGTTTATGATCGGCAGTATGTTTTTGTTCACGGATCTGATCGCCGTACTGCGGGATGCGGATCAATACCCGCCGTACCATTTTGCATACCTGCTGTGCGGATTCGTATTCACCCTGTCCGGAATGCTGATGCTGGTCGTCCGTTTGGCGCTGACATTATCGTTAGTGCGGACGGATCGGAGGAGCCTTGCGCCACATCATCATGACCATCCAGGCCATGCTGAACATGCCGAGTAAAGGATAAAGCGATGAGATCAGCGCTTTAAAGCCAATCTGGCTGACCCCATAGCTGAGAAGAAGAACGACAGGAACGATCGTCTTGTAGGATAAGCGTATCCGTTGTTCGATTTGAAGGCATAGACCGTAAACATCGGCGAGAAAGGTAGTGAAAATTTCCCCGTATATGATAAGTACAAACAAGAGGGGAAGAAGCGAGCCCAGACCATGGATCAGCTGCCCCATAGGAATATCGTAGCTCATGATACCCGGCATCTGCGAGGAGAGGGCGAAATGTCCTGCAATCAACATTAGGCCGATGCTGATCCCGCCCCATAATCCGCCCCAAAACAATATGGTACGGTCATGGATTTGAGCGCCAAGAGGGACTAATACCGCTTGGGCCATGGTCAAATTAAAGGCTGCGTACAAAAAAGGAGCAAACCAAATACGCTGCGTAGAGTAGCCGGTATCCAGCAGCAGCCAGTTGGCCGACCCCGGCGTGTTCACTGCGTTCCACACCACGAAGCAGCTGAATATCACCATTAGCGGTACAACGATGGAGTTAACGGCCATAATGGCGTCCATTCCCTTGATCAAAAGAACATAGGACAGAAGCAGTGTAAACAATAATCCGGTTTGGTACGGCAAATTCAGATGCTCGGAAAAGACGGAGCCGGCCCCGGCGAGCATAACGGTGGATACGCCAAACAAAGAAATCAAGGTGAAGAGGCTGACCAGGCTTCCGATGCGTTCTCCAAAAAGTAGCTTGTTCAAATCCTCGTATGATTTGGCTCCTACAACGTTTGCAAACAGCATCAGCTTGATCCCGAGCCATACGAACAGGAGGCTCGTGATCCCGATGGTCAGTGTCGCCATCCAGCCGTAACGGGTAAAAAACTGCACGATTTCCTGCCCGGTGGCAAATCCTGCACCGACAACGGTGCCGACATAGGTAAAGCTGACCTGCAGGATGCTTCCCCATTTTCTCATGTTGTGTGTTTAACCCCCTTCAACGGCTTGGCTACTATATAACGTATGAAAACCGGTCAAGCCTCATGACTTTTTATTGTCAGGGGACGATACGGAAGGTTCTTCTTGGGTAAATGCTTGTCATCTGATACAATAAGGTAGACTAGCATGGGATTCGACAATTTTTGCGCTGGAGCGTGTCAAGGTGGAGCATCTTTTACAATTAATTGATCACTATGGTTATTTTGCTCTGTACGGTTTATTGGCACTGGGAATCGTCGGTATTCCCGTTCCCGATGAAATATTAATGACGACGGTCGGTTCGCTTACCGCAGCCGACGAGCCGCTGCTGTCCTTTGGCGTTACCCTCGTGGTCAGCTTCTGTGGAGCGATGACGGGGATGATTGTAAGCTACATTCTGGGAAGAACGGTTGGAAAGCCTTTCCTTTACAAATATGGAAAATGGGTCAAGTTAACGCCTGAACGGCTGAATACGGCGGAAATTTGGTTCAAAAAATACGGCATGTGGGCCGTTGCCTTCGGATATTACGTGCCCGGTGTTCGCCATTTTACCTGTTATTGGGCAGGGGTCAGTAATGTTGGGATTTGGCGTTACCTGCTTTTTGCGGGGACCGGCGGGCTGATCTGGGTCACTTCTTTCCTAACGCTCGGACATGTCATCGGTAGGAACGCACCGCAAATCCTGGAGGCGGCGCATCATTATTTGGGGTTGCCTGTAATCATTGTTATTATTGTCGTTTGTATTGGCGGCTATTTCTATTGGAGGCACCGCAGGAGGGCGCTGTACGGTTCAAAATAAGTTCCGTACATCTATGGATATCCGCAAAAATAGCCCGCACGGTCATTCAACCGCACGGGCTATTCTTAATAATAAATCATTTTTCATTTCACGTATCTTTAAAAAGAACTCCGAATTATTCCGCAAATAATTTGATGGAATTCACCGTTTGCGTTTTGGGATCAATGTCCAGCTTCAGCATGGCGCCGTTAGCTTTATAAGTAAGCACATAGCTGGTGTTCACATCCGGCTTGCCGAGCGCTTTAGTCGCGTTGGCCACGGGATCTCCCAGCTTCAGGCCGCCCAGGCCGGGATTGACATCTGCGCTTCTGACATCGATAAAGTGCAATTCGTTCTTGCTATTGAAGCCCAGCAGGAAGTCGGTATAGTCATATACGGTCATCGGATCGGCATCTTCCTCCATGACGAACTGCTCTTTTGGCTGACCGATTCTGCTCACCACTTCCTCGGGGCTTATCTTCAGCATGAAGCCGAGGAGCGTCGGATTGGCCACCGTGTAGGGCGATTCGATATGTATCTTATGCTTGGTACCGTTTCCGGCTTTTGGACTGCCGTTCTCTACCTTGTTGTCGTTATCTGCACTGGCCAGAGCGACTTGCTCGCTGGCAGCTTCAGGTGGTGACAAGACCGGCGGAGCGCCTGCAGACGGGTCAGTCCCAGGTGCTGTCTGTGGTAACAAATCTTCATCACCCGGTGTCGGTGTAACAGAGACGACGGACTCTTGTCCGTTTCCTTTCGGGGTCTCGTCCGGTCCTGCTTGATCCTTTTTGCATCCTGCAGTCATTAGCGCAATCACTATCATAACGGACAAGAATCCGATGAAACTTAGCTTTTTATTCATCACGAACTTCCTTTCCGTGTAACATTACACCATTCAGCCTTACTAATCATACTCTTTCATTGTCGGCTTCACAAAGATCAAAAAACCTCAAATCCGGCCGAATTGCATAAAAAACAATCGTTAGCATTTTCAAAGCTTCATTTTCGTTCTGCCAGACCATCTTTCTTCCTTGTATAACCTTATAGACGAAGGAGCAATCCAAAAAGTTGCATAAATTTATGCAAATCACTAAAAGATGATACTTGAAACCTAGATTACCGTTATGATAAGTTATCCAAATAGAGGTTTAGAGACGGAGGCGTGGAGAAATGGAAAAATTGAAGCAAAAAATAAGAGAAGTGGGCGTTGTTTTATCCGATGAGGTTATTAAGCTGGACGCCATCCTGAATCATGCGGTCGATCCGGTTCTGACGACTGCGATGGGACAAGAGTTCGCCCGGTTGTTTCGGGAAGAGGGTGTGACGAAGATAGTGACGATCGAATCGTCCGGCATTCCGATCGCGTTTGCGGCTGCACAAGAATTGAACGTGCCGCTCGTATTTGCACGGAGGAAGAAAACGCTGAATACGGATACGGAAACGTACTGCGAGCGCGTGCCGTCGTTTACTAAAGGCTTTGTGACAGATATTATGGTGTCTAAAGAATTTTTAAATGAAAATGACCGGATTGTGCTCATAGACGATTTTATTGCCAACGGGGACGCGGCGCGAGGACTCATCCGCATTATCCAGCATTCCGGAGCTGCACTGGTGGGGGTCGGAATTGCTGTTGAGAAATCCTTTCAGGCCGGCGGCCGGACTATCCGCGAATCCGGCATTCGTGTGGAGTCTTTGGTGAAGATATCGTCGCTGTCTAACGGGGAGATTCAATTCGAATAACCGCTTTAGAAATATCTGCTATGATCTCGACTCGAACAGAAAGCCTTCCCTCCAAGAGCATTTTACTATATAATAATCAGTAAGCGTATTGATGAATATCGCTTTAAGCCAGTTCTTATGCAACTGACTAACTTGGGGAGGTGCTACTTGCATGGGGAAAGAAATTCCGTCCGATTTTTTCGTAACCAAATTAAGTGAGGCGAAAGTACACTTCGAACGTGCCCTTGATTGTAAACATACGGATTTTGACGATCTGTATCCCTATATGATTGAGCATCCTCAATTTTTTTGGTACAAACGGTATGTGGCTTGGTCTGAGCTGTTGACGATCGTTAAGCTTTGCAACGAACTCCAGATTGGATGGGAAGAGCAATTCTCACAGCAGCAGGTCGATTATATCAACAAGCGGGTTATGTCCAGCAAAGTGCTCGACTATTGGTTTGAAACCAACGACTCCAGAGAGCATGTCGGTTAATTATCGATTGATCATAATGCAGCATAGATAAGAACCTGACCGTTATCCAATGGCGGCACAGGTTCTTTTTTTGCGCCTTTCTCCTTCATGCTGCATCGTTGCCCAGGTTTATTGCATCCCCTAAATGGTGTATTCTTATATAAAAGGAGGGTTATCCATGATTTCCGATGAACAGCTCGATACCTATCGATTAGAGAATACCCTGCTCAGAGTGGTCCGCGATGCGGACAGTGCAAACGATGTAAAAGGCATTGTGGTCGCCTGGGACGACAAAACGGTAATGATTCGCAAACCGAACCGTCGTTTGGTCAAGCTGGACAGGCGCTACCACTATCAACTGTTTTCCGAGCCAAGGCTTTCCTTGTTCACGGTGGAGGAAGAATAATGACCGAAGTAAGCCGGGATTTGCACTATACATCCGTTCCGATGCAAGGTTTTCGTTTTGGCTCGGCTTGGCGCGGGGCGGAGAGCTTCTTCGTTGTGGAAAGCAAGATGCCTCTGCGTACCTTGAACTCTTCTATGTGGGGAGAGGGCTTCGGTAGGTCCCGACGATTGATGAACCGACAGGTGTCCAAGCATTATCATGCTGAAAACCCTTTGCTGGAGATGAACGGATTCTTATCGGCCAATGGAATTCCAACGGAAGGAACAGCAGCTTTAATGACGGCAGCGGATTTGCGTGATTATGGCTTTGAATGCCGTACATTGGAGCATGGAACCGTCGTATGCGCTTGGGTTACCGCAGGCTTGAGCAACAAGGCGAGAGCAGGAATGGAGCGTGACCCGGTCGCCTTGTTTTCGGGAGCGGGAACGATTAATATCATTGTGGCCATAGAGGCCGAGTTGACGGATGCCGCTTTTGTAAATACGGTGATTACAGCTACAGAAGCAAAGACCGCGGCACTCCAGGATTTGAATATCCGGCTGGAAGGAAGCGATAGGACGGCCACAGGCACAACAACGGACGCCGTGCTGATTGCGGCCACTCAGCGCGGAACTTCCTACCGGTATGCGGGTACGGCCACAGTCTTAGGTCATGCCGTCGGCCGGACGGTTTACGAGGCGACAAAGCATTCTGCGGAGCGTTACCTGCATCGGAACTAACGGCGTATGAGGAGGCTGCGCTTAGGGAATCTTAGCTTATGCAGAACAGAAGCGTTCCAAGGAGTGAGAGCCAATGCAGCCAAACAGGGAGGTAGAGGAGCCTATCCTTTTGGAGGAGCATTATCTTCTGAGGGTCCGAACATGCCCGGAAGGAGTCGAGGGTGACGTTCTTATGAGGGATTTGACGAGGCCCGGCCAAGCGACTCATTTGTTTGAAGCTCCCCGCCAGCAGACGCAAGAAGAGCTTAAAGCTTGGGCACAGCTGGCTCTGCGCGCTTACAGGGAAGGGTAAGTCCAGCAAAACAACGTAACAAAATAGAGGGCAGCTGTCACATCGCCATATTTCCGCATAGCCGTAAGCTGTATTTCCAACGATAACGCCAAAGATGCTTTGCCGTCCGCTGTCGGGGCTAGCGATATTTTAAGCGTATTGACGTTGACATCCGATATAAATTCGTGCTATATTACTCTTTGTCCGTTACAGAAGGAGTAATTATCGAGGCGCGAAATTTCGGTATTTCGTTGATTGTTCGATAAAAAGCAGTATACGGCGCAACGAGCTTTAAGCGGTGATAAAACGTATTAACAGCGTATTATCAACGTCAAACATGCGGTCATGGCGGAATTGGCAGACGCGCACGGTTCAGGTCCGTGTGGGCTAACCCCCCGTGGAGGTTCGAGTCCTCTTGACCGCATTGCCTTATCATTCAGGATGTCATGCGGTCGTGGCGGAATTGGCAGACGCGCTAGATTCAGGTTCTAGTGGTGTAACAGCCGTGGAGGTTCGAGTCCTCTCGTCCGCATCCAAAGAAATGAAAAATCAAGGGTTTGAGCCTCCGGGGTTCAAACCCTTGATTTTTTTAAACCCCTAAAAAAGAAGCCTTGTAAGCCCGCTGTAGAATTTCGTCTTTCTGCTGGCTGCCGCGTTATGGCTGATCATTCCTATGATTTTAAAGATGAAAGGCAAACAGGTGCTAAAAAGCGAGGAGGGTTAAGACGAGGAAACTCTCTGCTTCATTCATAGCGAAATTCGAGTATAATAGAAGAAAAAAGATTTGTGCAGAGGATACCACACTGCCGCAAATCGTGCAGCAAGGGGTAAAGAACGCTACATATGAACATCAGGCACGCAGTTACAGCGGATCTTCCAGCGATTCTGGAAATTTACAACGACGCGGTTCTTCAGACGGTGGCTACCTTTGATACGGTACCCCGAACGATGGAACAGCAGGAGCAGTGGTATGAGCAGCACGGGCCGTCTTACCCGGTCATTGTAGCTGAGGACAAGGGGCAGATTATCGGCTGGGCGTCGCTGAACCGGTATTCGGACAGGCTCGCCTATGCGCGGACGGCAGAGCTTTCTTTATACATTCGGGACGGATTCCGCGGGCAGGGGCTTGGCAAGACGATGCTGGAGGCTGTATTGGCGGAAGGAAGAGCAGCCGGACTGCATACGGTGCTCTCCCGTATTGTTGGAGACAACGACAGCAGCATCCATATTCATCGTTTGTTCGGATTTGATACGGTAGGCACCATGCGCGAAGTCGGCTATAAATTCGGCCGTCTCCTGGATGTGGTGCTGATGCAAAAGATGCTGTAGCGCAAGAAAACGGACTCCGGTCAAGGTACCGGGGTCCGCTTTGGCATTAGTGAAACTGTACGTCGATCCGGCGATGCGTTTGCTTCGGCGCTTTGGGCATCCGGACTTCGAGTATGCCGTTCCTGTATGATGCCGTGGTTCCTTCCTCCGTTACCTCTGCGGGCAAAGCGATAGACCGGTTAAAGCGTCCGGTGAAGCGTTCCTTGCGGTGAAACTGCTCTTCCTTTACTTCATCGAATCGGTTAATCGTCCCGGTAATGGTTAACATTTGAGGCTCGACATGAATGTCTACGTCTTCTTTTTTGTCCAGGCCGGCTATTTCACAGTGCGCGATCACCTCGTTTTCCGTTTCGTGAACGTCAATCCGCGGTGCGCCGAATTCCTGGTTAAATCCGAATGCGGCAGGCAGTCCCTCGTTAAAAAATTTGTCCATTTCTTTTTTTAAATGGTCGATTCGCCGGAAGGGCTCAAATGGAACTAATGCCATAGGATGATTCCTCCTGTTTTTTTATCATGAGCTTTACGATATCATTGTGAGCAAAAAAAGGCTTAATATGCGGATTATGATAAGGCAAGTTATGACAATGAACGCACCTGATTTGTCTATATACACGCTTGACTCGCATTTTGCGGGTCGATATAATGGAAGGTATGCAAAGGCTGGCAATTTTCGCATAATGCCCCGAATGGAGGCACCCCTTAAGGGGTGCTTTGTTGCATCAGGGGGTGCAATGGAATTGCCGCAGCGTTCAACGGTATGAAAGGAGCATGACTTGTCATGAATTATAAACAATGGCTTGCGGAACAGCTGGCCGACAGGCTCGAGGGCGTATCTCCGGAAACGCTGTCGGAGCTTATCGAATACCCGCCCAATCCGCAAATGGGAGATTTATCGCTGCCGTGCTTTAAGCTTAGCAAGCAGCTGAGAAAGGCGCCTCAGGCGATTGCAGAGGAACTAAAAGCAGGATGGAGCGGACATGCTTCCGTTACCCGCATTGATGCGGTTTCGGGGTATTTTAACGTATACCTGGATGCGGAGCAGTTCGCTTCGCAGGTTGTAAATGAGGTGCTGACCCAAGGCGGTCAATACGGTTCGCAGGATATCGGGCAAGGACGCAGCATCGTCATCGACTTCTCTTCGCCCAATATTGCCAAGACCTTTCACATCGGCCATTTGCGCTCAACGGTGATCGGCAATGCGCTTTACCGCATATTCAAATTCATGGGCTACAACAGCGTTGGTGTGAATCACTTGGGCGATTGGGGAACGCAGTTCGGCAAACTGATCGTCGCGTATAAGCTTTGGGGCAACCAAAACGCTGTTGAAGCGGACGGTATAGGCGAGCTGCAGAGGCTGTATGTGAAGTTCCACGATGAGGCGGACGTCAAACCGGAGCTGGAGGATGAGGCGCGCGGATGGTTCGTTAAACTGGAGCAGGGAGACGAAGAGGCGCTGAAGCTGTGGCGCTGGTTCGTGGACATCAGCTTGAAGGAATTTCAGAAAATGTACGACTTGCTCGGCGTAACGTTTGATTCTTATGCGGGCGAGAGCTTCTACAACGACAAGATGGCGGCCGTACTTGACGAGCTGAAAGCAAAGCAGCTGCTCGAGGAAGACGACGGGGCTCTCTTGGTCCGATTGGAAGACTATAATATGCCTCCTGCGTTAATGGTAAAGAAAGACGGCGGCACGCTGTATCATACGCGCGACGTTACAGCGGCGATTTATCGTAAAAACACCTATGACTTCGATAAGGCGATCTATGTTACGGATGCCGGGCAAAGTCTTCACTTCAAGCAGTGGTTCAAGGTGATCGAGCTGATGGGCTATGACTGGGCAAGCCGGCTTGTTCACGTGCCTTTCGGCAAAGTGAGCCTAGAGGGAGCCAAGCTCTCGACCCGCAAAGGCAATGTAATTAATTTGGAGGATCTTCTGACCAAGGCGATTGAGAAAACACGCGAAATCATCGACGAGAAGAACCCGAATATGGAAAACAAAGATGAGGTGGCACGTGAGGTTGGCGTAGGCGCTATTATTTTCAATGACCTCAGCAACAACCGGATTAAAGATATCGTGTTTTCCTGGGATGAGGCGCTTAACTTTGAAGGCGAAACCGGTCCTTACGTGCAGTACACGCATGCGCGGGCATGCAGCGTGCTGAGAAAAGCGGCAGAAAACGGCGCAGCCTCCGGTTCAAGTACAGGAGCCGCGGCACATCTGACGAATGCGGAAGCCCAAGCTGTATTGAGGGAGCTGTACCTGTTCAAGGAGCGGATCCAGCAGGCCGTGGATCGGTTGGAGCCGTCCATTATCAGCCGGTATTTGGTGGACTTGGCGCAAAGATTCAACCATTTCTACCACGAATGTCCAATTCTGAAGGTAGAAGACGCAGAGCTTCGCCAGGCTCGCCTGGACCTGGTGCGCTGTGTAAGCATTACATTAAAGAACGGCCTTTCCTTGATTGGACTGCAAGCGCCGGAGAAAATATAAACGAATCAAAACCCCGTCCTCCGGGACTGCATTGGCAGTCTTGGCCGACGGGTTTTTTGCATTACAATTCGTTAAACCGCTGCATGTTTGCCGCAGCCGCAGCTTGCCTATACTACAGGAAGGAGGCTGATCGAACCTTGGTAAAGAGTGATGAACTGGTCAAATATGTTACGCAGCAGGTCGTAAAATACATGGACACCCCTAAAGAGGTGCGTAAGCAGGTCCGTGCCGACAAAAAGGTAGGCAGAGAACCGTGGCAGTACCGCTGGTTCGGCATGCTCCCTTTTGTCCTGCGCATGTGGACGGAGCCGCTGCGGCGAAAACGCGGGACTAAATAGATCAAGACATAAAAGCAGCCACTTGCGAACCTCTCAGGGCCTGAGAGGTTTGTTTTACGTTCAATTCTACCAATACTTGCATGGCAAGTGACGGATCCCTTATTACCGGGAGCTTTAATCGCAACGGCATCGAGGGTCCCCATCGGGGTCAGTAATATTGTAAATTAAATCGCTTTATAAATCGTCGGTATAATGACCTTTGTCACTAACCTCCTGCCTTGTCCGCGACACTGCTCATGCTTGTTTACTGGATCAAATGGGTCTATATATAAAAAAAGGAAAAGCTTCTTAGCTCCTTGGCGGCGATACCACAAATGTCATGCCGCCCTTGGAGAAGGAAGCTTTTCTATATAGGAAGAGAGGAGAAAAACCGTTAGGGATAAAAACCGCCGAGCGGATTGAACACATGGAAGGGCAAAAAGCGGTCGTCGTCCTGACGGACCCCCACGAAGCTCTCGCCTCCGGACCAAGTCTGGTAACCGGTTATGGGCAGCGGCACGTGGACATGTCCTCCATAAAGCTCGGCTGCGAATACAGGCTTATGCCCTTGATCAATCCACTGCAGCAGCAGCTCGAAGCGAACAAGCGTCTCCGCATGGCCTTGAACCCAGGGAAGCCGTTCATAGGCGTCGGCCGGTTCGGTTTGGCCGGCTGCTATTATTGTATGCAAGGAATCTGTGTGTGTGAACGGGAACGGTTTCACCAATATGCCTGTTTCGAGCTTGGGCAGCTGACTGTCGTTGTCCAGAGGCAGCTCCTCGCCGGTCTTTGCATCGATATAGAAAACCCGACCCGCTTGCGGTACCGTTACTTTCCAAAGCGCTTCAAGGGGATTGTAATATATACGTTCCAAGTGATAAGGAGATTCGATGATTTCAAGCTGTACCAGGCTGCGGTACAGCGTCCGCATACTGAAAAGAGGGTGCTTGCCATTGCCGTATTCGATCAACCGGTAGCTTTCCTGCCCGGAAGCCTGAATAACCAGGTAGCCTGCTTCCTGCCCGTCCACCGTAACAATAACAATCCATCCGTGTGTTCCAGGCCCGAGCGGATAGGATATCCACGCGCCTTGTTTCCACTGCTCGAATCCTTGCTGGGAAGCGAGTTCCTGGATGAACCGATTCACTGCCTTTTGAATGGAGGGGGCCGAAAGATCGCTTTGTTCGGCCGGCTGCACCTTCAGCGTCTGAGCCGCAGGCTCCTTGAACGCTTCCTGTACGGCGTGAACGGGCCTTAAATCGAATGACACCGCCGCAAGCAGGCTTGTACTAAGGAGCAGTGACGTCAGAGCGAATGAAAGCTTTTTCATCTAATCCAACCACCTGCTTTGCTTGGGAGTTGTTGCTTTAGGCAGTGTGCGCTCACATAGGCGAATATACTCTATACTATAAATCATATGCAATGAAAAGTTTGTTAGAACCTGTAGCCTTGTCTTAGTAAAATTCCCCGTAAAATTCGTTTTGTTCGGGGAGGTTCGTCATCCGTTTGTCGGCTTTAGGGCCGGAAAGTGAAACAAACCGCAATTTATGGCGGATATTTGAATGCGCGGGCGGTACTGCCACTCCACTTCCTGCAGACGGCCGGCATACTGCGCCTCCATCTCCGCCTTGCTGTTCTCACCGGCCTCCTTGAGCAGAGGCTCATAATAAGCACGTACCCTGTTGATTTCATCCTTGAGCCGCAGCTGAGCCTCCTCTGCCCATCGATGGTCATATTCAGCCAGTTTCTTTTCCAAGTAATCCTCAAGATAAATGACTGCCCGTGCAAGCGTAATCCGGTCCGGTGTTATGTAGACATGCGCAGGAAGCCGCGGAGTCAGCCTCTTGTCGGTCAGCCGATCATGAAAATGCTCGACCAATTCGCCGGTTTGCAGCTGGATTCCCAAGGAATGGATCTCACTGCGTTTCATATCGCAGGCCAGCTCGACCTTATAGTTGACGCCTAACCATGTCTCGTAGGGGACGGTAGCCGTTTGTTTAGGCTGCTCCGGCGTGTGCTGCTCGAACAGCCGTACGAACCGGCCTTTGCTCAGAACGGCGGTGAAAATCTGTTCGAGCCTACGGCTGCCGTAGGTGAGCTCATCACGAGGGACACGTGCAGTGAAGGCTGTAGGCACGAAGCCGAAGTAGCGGCCGAGGATGCTGTCGCCTTGAGGCTGCGGCGTACCGGGAGGAGCTGCAGGCTGCACTGCCTGAGCGCCCTGCGGCGGATGCAGCATTCGATAGGTCTCGGGATCGAAGATAAATGTGCAGGTCATGGTTTCCGGTACGGCCCCGGTGCGTTCCACAAAGCTCCAATAATATGGCCGCTGCGTTAAATCCTTGTCAGCGGAAGGAGACAGCTTGACGGTAACGTAAGCAGGATGCTTTTCAAGTACGTCACACTGCTCTGCTTCCAAATAGCGCAAAACGTAGGATCTGATTTCCTCAGCGTTCATGCTTATGGCTGTACCTCCCCGCCGCCGTATTGTTGTATGCTAACCGTGTGCAGGGAGGAATTGACCAGATTCTGAAGTCCTGCCGCTTCATTCATTTCTTGTTCCATTTCTGTTTTCAGTTGTGTGAACGACCGTCCGAGATCATCGAGCTGCCTATGAATTTCGTCCCTGCTTTTGGAGGTAAGGATCATTTTGGCCAGGTGCGACTCCAAAGACGTGTTTTTCTCGAAGCGTTCCAAAATCGTATCCAGCTGACCGATAACCAGCTCAAACATGTTAATTTTCTCATGCAGCAGGGACAGGATGTGCTCCTCAATCGTTCCGAGCGTCGACAAATTGTAAATTTTGACGTCTTCCTTCTGGCCGAGCCGGTGTACACGGCCGATCCTTTGCTCGACCCGCATGGGATTCCACGGTAAATCAAAATTGATCATATGGTGGCAGAATTGAAGGTTGATTCCTTCGCCGCCGGCCTCTGTGGCAATCAGCACCTGGGCCCGGCCCCTGAACAAGTCCATCATCCAATCCTTCTTACCCCGGTTCATGCCTCCGCGATAGGGCACAGCCTGAATTTTATGCTCCTTCAAATACTGCAGCAGGTATTCTTGGGATGCGCGGTATTCTGTGAAAATGATCGTTTTGTCGTTAATGGATTGGATGAGCTCCAATACCTTTTCGGCTTTGGTATTCGCTTTGATGCTGCGGATTTTCTCTACAAGCTCCCATATTCTTGAGCGCAGAGGGGAGTCTTCTGCGGTTTTTTTGAACATGTTGACCAGAGTAATAAAAACGGCATCCCGGCTTGAGCATACTTCTCGCTGTAATGTGACCAGAGAAAGCATGCTGCCTATATCGCCGCCGGTTTCCTCATATCGCGTTTTGACGAAATCGGTAACCCCATCGTAAAGCGCTTGCTCCTCCTCTGAAAGCTGGAGCGGAATATTGCGGACAATTCGTTTGGTAAAGCTTACGTTGCCGTCGCTGCGGCGGTTGCGGATCATGACCTTGCTCAGCTCCTGCTGGAGCTGGTCTTCATTCTTGGGGATTCGTTTATCGACGACAAAATTGGCCTGAAAGCTGCCTTGTCCGCCAAGCTGACCTGGCTTCAGCAGGGTAATCAGATTGTACAGCTCTTTAAGGTCGTTCTGTACCGGAGTCGCCGTCAGCAGAAGGCAGTATTTTTTGCGCAGCTCGTTGATAAAACGGTAGTTGGTCGTTTTTTTATTTTTCAGCTTGTGCGCTTCATCGACGATCAGCATATCATACTCCAGTCCAACCACGATGTCCCGGTGGGGGTCGCGCTTGGCGGTATCCATCGAGGCGACGACGATATCGTTTTGCACCCACATGTACTCTTTCTTTTGAGCTACGGCGGGGATACCGAACTTTTGATTCAGCTCCCGAACCCATTGCAGCACCAAGGAAGCGGGTACGAGTATAAGCACTTTTCGGACCAGGCCCCGGATCATGTATTCCTTGAGAATGAGACCCGCCTCAATGGTTTTGCCAAGTCCTACTTCATCGGCAAGAATAGCCCGTCCCCGCATTTCGGTCAGCACTTTTTTGGCGGTCCCGATTTGATGCTCCATCGGAACGAGGCTCGGCAGATGGGCCAGGCATTGAAGCTCGTCGAAGCTGCGGATGAGTCCGGCCTGCTCGGCCTCGAGTGCGAGCCGGTACATGACCGGATCATCCCAAGGACCGTTGCGCATGGACCGTTCGTGCAGTTGCTCGAACCATTCCCTGTCGTAATGGAGCTCCACATGCTCATTGAGCTTCCGTACGTGCTCTTTTCGCTCGGTTGGTTGCATTTTCACGCGCTCCTTTTCCAGTGATTCGGAAATGCATAGCCAAGGCTGCGCCTCTAAATCACTGAATATTCTTGACTAACACCCGCGACCTTTATGGATGGAACACACGGTTTTACTCGTCAGACTCGCCTAAAGTTAATTTTTAGTATGTACAACTTAGGGGCTTTCAAACCATGCAGTAATGTTTTATGATGAGGGAATAGCCTTCAGAAGACGGCGATTTAACGTGAATACGCAACGATATGCGCCGTGAACAGGACAGGCTTGGCAACGTACAGTAAAGGAATGGTGAAATAGATGAAGAACGAATGGCGGTTTATCCGTTCGGGTTTCGGCACGCCGGATTACAATATGGCAGTGGATGAGGCGATTCTGACGGCACATAGCGAAGGGTTGGTTCCTCCGACCGTGAGGTTTTACGGCTGGAACCCTCCAACGCTGTCGGTAGGTTTTTTTCAAAAGGCTGCAAGCGAGGTGAATTTTGACGCTCTGGAGCAGGAGGGTATCGGCTTTGTCCGGAGAGCGACCGGGGGCCGTGCCGTGCTTCACGATAAGGAGCTGACATACAGTATGATCGTATCGGAGAGCTATCCCGGCATTCCGCGGAGCGTCACCGAGGCGTATCGTGTGCTTAGTGAAGGACTGCTGCTAGGGTTTCGCAAGCTGGGGCTGTCGGCGGAGATGGTTCAGCTGGAGAACGAAGAAGAGAAAGAAAAATACGCATCTATGGGTTCGGCAGCCTGCTTCGACTCTCCGTCCTGGTATGAGCTTGTGGTAGAGGGAAGGAAGGTGGCCGGGAGCGCGCAAACCCGACAGAAGGGGGTAGTGCTTCAGCACGGATCGATCCTTCTGGACCTTGATGCGGATCAGCTGTTCAGACTGCTGCGTTTTTCTAACGAGCGCGTGATGGAGCGGATGAAGCAGCAATTTTTAAAGAAGGCGGTTGCGATTAATGAAGTGCGCGGTCAAGCCGAGCTGCCCAGAGTGGAGTTGGGCGAGGTAGAGGAAGCATTCCACGCGGGCATTGAAGAAGGATTAGGGATTCGGCTGGTCCCTTCGGAGCTGACGGACCATGAGCAGGAGCTTGTCGAACGGTTAATGGTGGAGAAATACGGTAATTCCGAGTGGAACCTTCGGAGATAATGATCTCCGGGGTTTTTTTTCGTTTGGGGAGGGCGCTATGGAAGGACCGGCATCAAGCCCGCCGGCCTCAGGCATTGACGGATCGCAGATTTAATATCATCACTCCCGCAATGATCAGCAAAACTCCAAGTACGGTGGTTGAGGTCAGTTTTTCTTTCCAAACTAGAAAGCCGATGAGAGCCGTTGCCGCTGTTCCGACTCCTGACCATATGGCATAAGCGATGCCCAGAGGAATTTGCTGTAAGGATAGGGATAAAGAATAGAAGGCGATTGAAAAGCTGATGATGACGCCTATACTGGGAAATACTTTGGTAAAGCCTGCCGATGCCTTCAGCATGGATGTGCCGAACAGTTCAAAAACAATCGCCAAGGTTAAAAATAAATAAGCTTTCAAGGCTGCTCCCCCTTCGTTAAGTCTGCCCATTCAACCACAACCCGTCAGCGGCAAGTCCGAATATCGCGGCGGGTACAGCTTCGATCCCGATGGGTTCCAACGCCATCAAATCCGGCGGCAGGAAGACCGGAGATAGGTATCTTTCGGTCCTGTGCTGTCGTGAAGCAGGTCTCCGGCTTGGCAATCCGGCAGCCAAAGGCTGACTACATGGAAATTGTCTTTTCAAACTCGTGCTGCAGCTTGCGGGTAACCGGTCCGGGATTGCCATTGGCGACAGGGGTCCCGTCTACGGATATGACAGGAGTCACTTCAACGGTTGTACCCGTAATGAATGCTTCATCGGCGGTGCGTAGCTCGTCCAATGTAAATGGAGATTCCTTCACGGACAATCCGAGTCCCCGGGACAGGCGAAGTACAACCGCGCGGGTGATGCCGTGCAGAATCAGATGGTCGGCAGGATGCGTAATGACGGCACCGTCCTTGACAATCATGATATTGGACGCGCTGCATTCCGTTACGGTGCCGTTACGATGCAGGATGACATCACCGGCTCCCAGGTCCACCGCATGCTGCTTAGCCATGACGTTAGGGAGCAGATTCAGGGTTTTCAGATCGCAGCGGAGCCAACGGATATCGTCCATCGTTACAGCGGCGATGCCTTCTTTCATGGTGTTCAGCGGACGACGCATTTCGGTAGTGTAGGCCATCAAGATCGGCTTGCTGTCCTCAGGAAACGGATGAGAACGCGGTGCGGCTCCCCGAGTCACTTGCATGTACACTGTGCCCTCGGTCAAGCTGTTGATATCCATCAGCTCTTCCAGACGTGCTGCTATCACATCGGATGGTGAGGGCAGCGGAATTCTCAGCGCCGAGGCACTTTTCTCCCAGCGCTCAAAATGAGCCGCCGCTTCATACAGTTTTCCGTTATAAACGCGAAAAACCTCATAGACCCCATCGCCAAAATAATAACCGCGGTCTTCCGGAGAAATCCGCAGGTCTTCTTTTGAGACAAACCGGTCCTGATACAAATACGTCTTAGACATAGCGTGAGCCTCCTGTAAAATAATAACAAGAACATATGTTTGTGTAAATGCTGCAGACATGATACATTAATTCCAGACTAGCAATCCGCCGAAGAATTGTCAAAACCGCTTTGCGTTGACCGGTTTATCGAATTTCTATCGCAATTGAAACAGAGCCTTTAGACCCTTTTTTAGCAAACAGATTTTGTATCTTTTGTCGAAAATGATGAGAATTTGAGAAACGAAAAAGAGAGCAATGTAGAGAAAAAGCAAGCTTTCTGCCAGCATGCTTGGACTAAATCGTTAATTTCGTTTTTTTGGTATTAGAAACACTATATATTGTATTGTATAATGGATTTCACATACCAGATATTGTGATTGATCTTTTGAATATATTTTCCGGGAGGTTGTTGTTTTGAAGACCATGCAGCAGACCAAATTGGAAGGGCTAAGCGAGAAGATTTTTCTGGATCGTTACGCGATGAAGAATGCGGACACCAGTCACACGAAAGTCGGCGATACCGTATTGGTGTTGACTAAGGACGATCCTAAATTTCCTGCGAAGGAAGTCGGCGAGGTCATCGAGCGTAACGGAATACAGGTTAAAGTCAAGCTGCGCAGCGGGGAGGTTTTCGAATCCTCTGTAGAAAAGCTTACATTAACCTTGGAAAAAACTCCTCAGCAAATGTGGGATCGCTTGGCCTCTGCCATGGCTTCTGTGGAAGAAACTCCGGAGAAACAAGCCGAATGGACCGAAAAGTTCCGATACATTCTGGAAGACTGGAAGCTTGTACCTGGAGGACGGATCGCCGCCGGCGCCGATGCCAGCGATGAACTGACGCTTTTTAACTGTTACGTGATTCCTTCTCCGCATGACAGCCGCGGAGGAATTATGGCCACGCTGTCCGAGATGACCGAGATTATGGCCCGGGGCGGCGGCGTAGGCATTAATTTGTCCTCTCTCCGTCCGCGCCGTTCCGTTGTCAAGGGAGTGAACGGTTCTTCCAGCGGCGCCGTTTCATGGGGCGGACTGTTCAGCTATACTACCGGCTTGATCGAGCAGGGGGGCAGCCGCCGCGGGGCGCTTATGCTGATGATGAACGATTGGCACCCTGACGTTCTAAATTTCATTACGGTCAAACAAACCATGGGGCAAATTACGAATGCCAATTTGTCCGTATGCGTCAGCAACGGTTTTATGAAAGCCGTAAAAGAAGATTTGGACTGGGAATTGGTGTACCCCGATACGACAGACCCTGAATACAATGAGATTTGGGACGGGGATCTGGAAAAATGGAAAAAGACGGGCAAGAACGTTATTCATTACCGCACGGTTAAGGCGCGCGACGTATGGCATACGATCATTGAATCCGCGTGGAAATCGGCGGAGCCAGGTGTCGTGTTTATGGAATATTACAACCAGATGTCCAACAGCTGGTATTTCAATCCGATCATTTGTACGAATCCTTGCGGTGAGCAGGGGCTTCCGGCTTGGGGCGTCTGCAACCTGTCGGCGATCAACCTATCCAAGTTTTACGACGAAGAAAACCATGATGTGGCTTGGGATGAACTGGCGACCGTGGTCCGTTATTCGACACGTTTTCTGGATAATGTGATTGACAAGACCCCTTATCATTTTGAAGAGAACCGGATCAATCAACAGGGTGAGCGCCGCATTGGTCTTGGTTCCATGGGTCTCGCCGAGCTGATGATCAAGCTGAATATCCGTTACGGCAGTCCCGAATCCCTGGAGTTTCTTGATAAGCTTTATGGCTTTATGGCGAAGGAAGCATACCTTGCTTCCGCCGATATTGCGGAAGAAAAAGGCTCCTTCAAGCATTTTGAGACGGAACCGTTCCTGCAAAGCGGCTTTATGAAGACGATGACCTCGGTTTATCCGGAGGTCGGCGCAGCCATTAAGAAGAAGGGGATGCGCAATGTAACGGTCATTACGCAGGCGCCTACCGGCAGTACGGGTACGATGGTCGGCACATCTACCGGAATCGAGCCTTACTTTGCGTTTGAATATTACCGTCAAAGCCGGTTAGGCTTCGACAAGCAGTATGTACCGATTGCGCAGCAGTGGAAGGATCAGCATCCGAACGAGGATCTGCCGGATTACTTCATCACCGCTATGGACCTGTCCGCAGAAGATCATATCCGTGTACAAGCCGCGATTCAGAAATGGGTGGACAGCTCCATCTCCAAGACGGCGAATTGCCCGGCCGACTTTACGGTAGAAGAAACAAAGCGCCTGTACGAGCTGGCATTTGACCTAGGCTGCAAAGGCGTAACCATTTACCGTGACGGAAGCCGCGACGTGCAGGTGCTCAGCACCGACAAGAAGGATGATAAGGCGGAGGAAGCGAAAGGAACGGAAGCGCAAGCCACAGCAGCCGCTCCGGCTGTCAATGCGAAGGAAGAAACTTCCTTGAACGGTCTTACTCAATCGCTGGCCGTAAATATCGACGCGAAGACGGAGCAGGTCTTTGACAAGCAGTACAAACGCCGTCCGCAAGCGCTCCGCGGCGCAACCTATAAATTCAATACGCCGTTTGGAATGGCGTATATTACGATTAACGATATGAACGGAAGCCCAAGCGAGATTTTCCTGAACGTGGGCAAGGCCGGTTCCGATGTATTCGCGATGTCTGAAGCGCTTGGCCGCGTTTGCTCCTTGTTCCTCCGTTACGGAGACCATGGCAACAAGGTGCAGCTGCTGATCAAGCACCTGAAAGGCATCGGCGGCTCCGGCGCCATCGGCTTCGGCGCCAACCGCGTCGAATCGATCGCCGACGCCGTCGCCCAAGCGCTTGAAATGCACGGCAATTTCTCCGACAGCGCGGAAGACTACGTCACCGCTACCCAGGAAGTCGTCCATGAGACAACAACCGCTCAATACGCAGTAACCCGCAGCGCAGCCACGTCCCTTGACCTGTGCCCATCCTGCGGCTCCGCTTCGCTGATCAACAGCGAGGGCTGCAAAAACTGCAGCAACTGCGGATATAGCAAGTGCAGCTGAAAAAAGGCCTTCGGGCCTTTTTTATTTGTTTTTTGTGATGAATCATTGAAGCTGCTAAAAGACCACAACTAATGATAATTTTGACTCATCGAAGGTGACAAACACCTTCATTATTCAGGTTAATGCATGAATACACTTATTTGAATAATTATGCAATATATCGTATTAATATCCGAACTTGCTTGTGATCTTGAAAAAGGGACTGTTTTTCCGTTGCAATATCACAAATTTGTAAGGGGATTCCATCCGGCTTGTATTTGTACTGAACATCGATGTAGGCTGATCAATTATTGTCCCCAATGTAAACGCAAAATATCATTGATGGAACTCGTGCAAAGCGGAAGATGCAATGTTTGCAAATGAAGACAGGAGCGCTCTATCCCTATGATATCCGAACATTGGACGTATTCCTTAAGCGTTTTGGGATTCAGGTCTCCATGGACGGTGAGAGCGTGAATAAAGTCCTGTATTGTCAGATCCCCTTTGGAACTGCTCATTGATAGCCCACAATGTTTAATTTACATCGCCGTGATTAACAAACTTAATACCTTCCACTCTTACTAAGGTCTCGCCGGAAGGTATAACGAGTTGATAGTTTTCATTAGTTTGTGCCATCAGCAATTGAAACCCAATAGGAGATAAGAATGATATCAAGTTTCTATTGGGATCAGCCCGATGTGGGAATACTATCGTAAGAGATTCTGTTGATCCGTCATCTAGATATCGAAAATCCACTTTGCTTCCTATTAGCGCAATGGAATTTAGATTTTCTTCGGTTAGATTTTTTATAATCCCTTCAAGAGTTGAACAGTATACAGATATCGTCTTCTCAACATTGCGGCGCTTTTGGTTGTATTCAGGAAGATACTGGTTCAGGAAATTAATCTTTTCATCGTCAAAATAAACAAGCTGAGTAACCAGTTGTACTCGGGAATCCTGATATAATAAACTATGGTTCATAGTAGATTTCCCCTCCTTTACGAAGCACACCAAATACACTGAAGTTAAAGCCATATACCATATAAATCCCTCCCATGTAAAATATAGGTCTCCATTAGGGAGACCTTCAGATCATTGTACCAAATATTATTGGTAAATCCAATGATACGTCCCACTATAAACATACACAACTTGATAGTTTCCACTTATGAGTGCTAAATTTTATCAAAAGTGTAGGCATTCCGTAATTATACGGAGTGCCTCACTCTATTTTTATAACTATTTTACTCATAATTTAATATAAGACAGGCGCTCGAAAAGAAGAACAGCTTATTTGGACGGTTAAAAAAGTATCAGATTGGTAGGTTTCTTTTGAGCCTAATCAGTTTATGTTAATAAAAGCTTCGGTACGATGAAATATTAAAGACCATACGAACAAAGGGGCATATGAATATGGATTCTGCTAGTTCAAAGAAAGTAACGATTATTTCATATGTTATTGCCATTACATTTATTATTGCCATGATTACGGCTTCGGTGATGTTAAAAGATAACGAAATTATTTTGCCTGAAATTGCGGCAATGGCAATTGGCATGTGGGTGTACCGAGAAGCCGGATGGATCAGGCAACCATCGAAGATTTTTCTTGCTCCTTCTCTAACTGCTGTGGTCGGCTTTATGGTAAATCAATTACACATTTCTTATTTAGGAAAAGTCATTCTCACCTTGGTACTGATGATGCTCTTTTTGCGAATCATTCAATCAAGCTTGGCACCGTCGATTGCAACGGGTTTACTGCCGTTGGTGGTTAATGCAAACGAATGGTCATTTATTATATCGGTTTTCATTTTCACCTTCATATTGATGCTTGGAGTTCTTGCATTTGGCTTGAATAAAGGACTTTATAAGAAAGTGGAGATACAATACAAGTATATGCCCGTATTCTTAGTGCTGACTTTCGTTTGGATCGGTTTATGCTGGGTCGCTGGTTACCAACAACTCGCAATTATCCCGCCTATTCTCGTTGTTGTGTATGAGTCACTGCAAAAGCCAATGTACAGTGGGAAGATGGCCTTTAAGCAAGGGCTTGTGTTGACAATATCTGCAACTGTCGGAGCGCTATTGTATTTTAATATTGATTCATGGCTATTGGTAACGCTGTTGGATATGATCTTGATGCTTGTTCTATCACTGATTGTTGGTATCCGTATGCCTGCGATATACGCTTTTCCACTGCTTCCGTTTATCTTCCCTGATGATATCGTAATGAAATTGCCGCAAGGTTCGTTAGTCACATGTTTGTTTATGTTTGTTTCAGTGTTAGTGTATAAAAAGTATGAAATGAAGCGAACCGGGAAAGTAATGCAAATGTGAAAAGGGAAGGGTTAACTCATTCTAGGTTGGGCTATTTCTTTACTGCAATAAAGAAAATACGCGGTTAAACCGCGGGATTTTAATAGGGTGGTGCCATGACGTCTCGTCCCTTGCGGTGGAGGACTCTTTCGTTTATCTAATGATAATGTAAAAGGAGAGAACTACAGGGGCTAAAAGGACGATTAACATAGAAAATTTGTCACACTGCTCGACGTTTTTGACATTTTATGCGGTTCGCGCGGAAGACGCGAGAGCGCCCGAACAGATGCGTCGATTTGCCTTGTGAAGCGGTGTTCCGACGATCATTTCCAGCCTGTTGGTCTTCATTGTACTTCGAAACCATAATCTGGAGCAATTTCAGCGAGCGCTGGACGTATGGTGAACTGTTCGGTCTCTCTCTCATCAGCTTTGCGATTGCTGCTTGGCTCATTGGGCAACGAAAATATTATGGCGGCGTGACGAAACCGGCGAAGGGGCGCACTGGTCGTGGTATTTGTTGAAGGCTTCGCAATTCACTTTATGATTTCCGTTAATTCATGAATAAATGCCGCATTTTCTTCTTCTGTTCCTACCGAAACACGAATATGGTGAGGAAGCTGCCATATCCCGCCATAACGAACAATAATTCCTTTGTTCAACAGTTTCTCATAAATAGATTTTGCACTTGGACCAAGCTCCACAAGCACGAAGTTGCTCATGCTTTCAATAAATGGAAGGCGGAGTTTTTTGAACGCACGGTAAAATTGCTCTCGCCCTTGCGTATTCGATTGAAGAGACAAGTGGACATGCTCCTCATCATGAACGGCTGCCGCTGCTGCTGCTTGTGCCAAGGCATTGACATTAAAGGGTTCCTTTACCTTGAGAATATGCCGGATAATATCTTCCGAAGCTGCCCCAAACCCCACGCGTAATCCCGCCAGTCCGTAGATTTTTGAAAAAGTCTGAAGCACCACAATGGGATAACCGGCTTCAACAAATTCCAAGCCGTTCGTGTAATCCGCAGCCGTAGCATATTGGCTGTAAGCCGCATCAAACAATACAAGAATATGTTTGGGCAGAAAATCCAGGAGGTGATGCAGGACCGATCTGGCTAAATAAGTACCTGTTGGGTTATTAGGCGAACAAATACATATCATTTTGGTGCGTTCCGTAACCGCTTCAGCGGGAAAGGTTTTTCCGGGCTGGTTGTTTTTAGTTTCCATGCAACAAAAGCCTTTGGCATCGGTGAGGGAGGTTTGGTTTACAGCAGTGATCAATCCATCATTGAACGGATTAGGTGGGCTGGTAATTTCGGTTTTTCTGCAAATCGAGATACTACTCTACTGGGGCTGAACAGTAAAATATCCGAATATACGGCTGCGATCGCCTTGGCTACATTGGATGTCTATGCAGAAAAGAAGAAAAAGCGTGAGCAACTGGATCAATGGTACAGAAAATTTTTCGATGAATTTGGTTTAAATGAAAAAGGCTGGGTGACCCATAAGAGCATCGGCTCAATCGCCAGTCAATTCTTTTCTCTTTTATGTCAGGAGGAGCAAGATAACCAGGCTATTATTTCAAGGCTTGCAACATACAAGATCGAGGCACGATCATACTTTTCCCCAGCTTGCCATCAACAAAAAATGTTCGTTCGCTATCCCTCCACCATACTTAAAGTTACGGATAACATATCAAGACGCATTGTAAGTTTGCCACTCTGGGAAGAAATGAATGAATTCGAAGTTAAATATATTATGGAGACGATTAATCGGCTATGAAGAAATTGATCATATGGGGGTGCGGCGGGCACGCAAGAGAAGTCAACTGGCTATGCGAGCAAGCCGGCTATGAGGTTTTCGGTTTTTTGGATGAAAGACCAGAAATGAAAGGGAAGACGATAAATGGAGTTCCAGTCTTAGGGGATTTGTCCGATATCAAATCTCTTTGCCACGAAACAGAAATCGTCTGTGCAGGGGTCGGGGATCCTGTGCTCAAGAGACGATTCGTTGATAAAACCATAGCGGAAGGATTCCAACCGGCAGGTGCGATCATTCATCCCGGTGTCAGGATTTCAGCTAGAAACCGTATCGGCCAAGGCACCATCATTTGTGAAGGTGCGATACTGACAGATAATATCGAGATTGGCTCTTACGTGATTGTTAATCGAAATGTAAATCTTAGCCACGATGTCCGGATAGGGCATTTCGCCACTATCGCGCCGGGTGTGAATATTGCGGGCAATGTGACTGTGGGCGATGGGGCATATATCGGAATAGGGGTTTCGATCCGAGAAAAAATAACGATCGGAAAAGAGGCTGTGGTCGGTGGTGGAGCTTTTGTAAAGGACGACGTGCCCGCGAGAACATTGGCCGCTGGAGTTCCTGCTCAAATTAAGAAGTATTATTAAGTAATCGAAAATAATGATAGACAGAATAAGCGAAGGATTAAAATGAAAAATCTGGTTCGTTGCCAACTTTCTTATTTTAAGGTTGGGCAGTCATAAAATATTAAAAATAGGAGTGTGTCATATGAACGCATCGCTAGGAAATCGCAAACTTGCTGTCATTGATAGTACATTTCCATGGATTCAGAGTGGATTCCGTTATTGGGAGAACTATGAAATTTACCGCCAACGTCCAGATACACTGTTTTTTGCAACATCTCCTTACACGGATCCAATAGGTCAACGACAACCGACCACATTTCCGGCTCCCGTACACAATTTCTATGAGCTAATTCCCATGGCTCTCTCCGAGAATATTACTGATATTTATTGTGTTTTCCTAAGCATGGCCGTTAGTCTGATAGGAAAAGAAAGACTGCCCGGAGGGTATAATATTATCGGCGCCGCGCGCGAGTTAAATATAAAGCCCTTTATTGAAGACCATAAAATAAGGCTTCATACAACCATTTATCCCGGAGGCGGGTTACAGCAGGATACTCCGCTTAAATTGACACAGTTGGATAAGTATTACTCGACGATCTTTACGAATGTTCATGAGGTCAAAAAAAGCTTTTCAAAAAGTATCCATGTTCCCGGTATGATTAATGCCGAATTTTATGCATTGAAGCCAAAGCCTGCGCCTCAGCCTATTAGAATTGTTTTCGCAGCACACTCTGGGATCCGCAAAAATTTTCCTGCAATGATAGAAGCTTTTAACCAATTGGACGACAGCTTTCACTTGCACATCGTTGGGGACTGGGAACCTTACCTTCATCTATTGAAGAATGACAATTATACGTACCACGGCCTGCTTCACCCCGATCAAGCACGTCGAGTATACCAGCAATGCCATGTGTTCGTCAGCTGCAGTAGAGCGGACTGGACAGCATCTGACGGATTTCCGACGACAGCGGCGGGCGATGCAATGGCGACCGGTTGCCTGTTGGTCTCAACCAATTTTCGTCAGGATCATTCTGAGCTGCAGACCGGATGGGACTATCTCGAAATAACCGAGCACAGAAGATTGATAGATATTCTGTGGTGGGTCAAACAGAATTTCGAACCAGCTATGAAGATCGCGGAAAACGGCACAAATAAAATAAGAACGAAGTTCAACTCCAGAGTGGTTGTGCAAAATAAATTGCTGGCTATGGGACTTCCGCCGGCCATTGACCCTTTTGCCGATAATACGATAGACGGAATGAAGTCTGAAGCAGTCAAGGAAGCAGAGGTTCTCACAGGTCCAAAGAATAAGTTCTGGGATGTGTCAGGCTGGAAAAACAAGCTTGGCAGCATCCGACGAAACTGGTAAGCGGTCGATTTTCAATTCATAACGGGAGGCTGGAGAGTTGAAAATACTTGTAACGGGAGGTTGCGGTTTTATAGGAAGTAATTTTGTACTCTATATGTTGAATAAATATCCGGATTATCAGATCATCAATCTGGACACCTTAACGTATGCCGGAAATGAGGACAATTTGACAGATGCCCACCTGCATCCCAACTATTCGTTTATTAAAGGTGACATTACGGATCGGCAGCTAATCAACTCTTTGTTCCGGCAAAGCATCGATGTGGTGGTTAATTTCGCAGCCGAGACTCATGTAGATCGGAGCATCCAAAATCCGGAAATCTTCGTGCATACCAATATCGTGGGTACTCAAGTGCTTCTTGACGCAGCAAGGCAATATGGGGTGAAACGTTTTATACAAATTTCAACTGATGAAGTATATGGCAGCCTGGGGAATACTGGACTTTTCACCGAAAATTCACCTTTGTTGCCCAACAGCCCTTATTCATCAAGCAAAGCTGGTGCGGACTTGCTTGTACGGGCGTATCATAAAACATTCGGATTGCCGATAAATATTACAAGATGCTCAAACAATTATGGCTGGTATCAATTTCCGGAGAAGCTGGTTCCATTGATGATTATCTGTGCAGCTAATGACAAACCTTTGACTTTATATGGTGACGGGTTAAATATACGGGATTGGCTGCATGTGGAAGACCATTGCAGCGCGATTGAGCGCGTTTTGCATCATGGAGTTATCGGTGAAATTTATAATATCGGCGGAAACAATGAACGAACGAATCTTCAAATTGTTCAAACCATACTTACAGAGCTAGGCAAACCAGAATCACTGATTACTTTTGTCGCAGATCGATTAGGGCATGACCGGAGGTATGGCATAGATGCTTCAAAGATAAAGCTGGAGCTCGGATGGAAGCCGAGGTACACTTTTGAAGCGGGTATCAAGAATACCATTCAATGGTATTTGGATCATGAAAATTGGTGGAAAAAAATAATGTCTCGCAAAGCTCCATAAATCATATGATGAGGTGTACTGTTCGTTCCAGTGAATGAAAAGATTATCAAATCTTGGTCTTGGGTTCAGATGGTTCGAGACAAGACTATTACGTCGCTTGAATGGCCCAAGATCAAGACTTTAATGGATGAATGAAGAAGACTAAAGAAATAAGAAAGAAAACCTTAGCTCAGAAGAATCATAGTTGAAGCTAGGTTTTTTGTTTTTATACTAGCCCACCAATCATTTTAATTCAAAATTAAGTTTTTCGGTTATCCATTCTTTGTACAATATAAAATCAAACCATTGGAGGAGAATGCGTTGAAATACAAAGTAGAACAAAAAAATATAATGAGAAGGATATCTTGTCTATTAAGGGGTATTCTTCAAAAGGGTCGGCCATGTGAGAGGTGGGGCCCGACCTGATCGAATTTCCATTGCCGCACGAATAATTCCAGGCTATAGTGACCAATCGTGGTTTGCACGTACATATTCCTGACTGAGCAGCTTTGAATGAGGGTCAACTCTCTTAGAGGAGCATGGGAGAGATCTCGGAACACGAAAAATGCCCTTCAACTTCCTATAGGGAAGCGAAAGGGCTCAATGTTGGTTTACTCGTTACTTGGAATTTGGTCAACCTTTCATGCTTGGTGTTGTTAGAGGAGGGGGCGAGGCGCCCCACACTCGATTGTCTATAATACATTTCCTTCTTTTCGTTTTTTTGCATATTCAGCGGTTGCTGTAAAAAGTACGTCGGAGGATGAATTAAGTGCTGTTTCAAAGGAATCTTGTAAAACACTTATGATAAACCCTACACCAACGACTTGAATTGCAATTTCATTCGGAATGCCGAATAAGCTGCAAGCCAGGGGAATGAGTAAGAGCGACCCGCCGGCAACACCTGAGGCACCTACAGCAGATACTGCGGATAGTACGCTGAGAATAAGCGCCGTACCAAAATCTACTTCAATACCAAGGGTATGAACAGTTGCGAGAGTTAAGACAGAAATCGTAACTGCTGCGCCCGCCATATTAATGGTAGCACCTAATGGAATGGATACCGAGTACGTATTCCTATCCAACTCCATTTTTTCACATAATCTCATGTTGATTGGAATGTTTGCAGCTGAGCTCCGGGTGAAAAATGCGGTAATCCCACTTTCCTTCAGGCAACTAAAAACAAGCGGATATGGATTTCTGCGAATATTTAAATATACGATCAACGGATTGACGATTAGTGCTATAAATAACATACAACCAATAAGAAGGAAAAGTAATTTTCCGTAATCAAGTAAGGAAGAAAGTCCGTTTGCTGTAATAGAATCAAAAATAAGTCCCATGATTCCTAACGGCGCCAAATGGATTACCCATTTGACGATTTGTGATACGGCATCAGAAAAATTAGCAAGCAAGTTTTTGGTATTGTCATTGGCATTTCTTAAAGCAATGCCTAGAAGGACTGCCCAAGATAATATCCCGATAAAGTTGGCATTCATTAGGGCGTGAATTGGGTTGTCAAAAACCTGAAACAATAATGCCTTAAGTACTTCTACAATTCCTTGAGGCGGAGTCAGGTCTTCAGCACCCTTTACAAGTGACAAACTCACCGGAAATATAAAACTTGCAATAACCGCTGTAAGCCCTGCAAGAAAAGTGCTTAGACCATAGAGGGAAAGAATGGATTTCATATTCGTTTGATGGCCTTTTTTATGTTTAGATATGGCGGACATTACTAGGAGCAAGACCAATACGGGTGCTACTGCTTTTAATGCGGAAACAAATAAGGAACCGAAAATGGTGATCACTGTTGCATTAGGAATCGTTAAAGCCAAGATAATGCCTGCTATAATACCCGCAAGTATTCGCTTTACCAGGCTTAATTGGTTCCACTTGACTAATAATGTTTTCATGCGTTTCCTCCGGATTCAATATGGAAATTATAACTAAGCCCATTCCTAAGATTGAAATGAGGTAAGTTCATAAGTTAAGTGTAGTTTATCACGAAATGGCTGGTTCTCAACGAATGTAAAGTTTGACAAATAAGTTCCATCAAAAACGGAAGCACCGTCAACTGGCAGGTGCTTCCGTTAGAACAGCTGATGCTTCGATGATTTAAACTGGTTTTTTTGAGCTTATGCCAAAATAAAATGGTAACATAAAAGTAGTTTGTAGACAAATCGATGATCATGAATAACTGAAGTTCTCTCAGGAATGGGCATCGATTGGGCCGTGTTACTGATGTAAAGAACACGAATTTCAATTGACATATGTAAAGATGAAGCCTATAGTGAGTATTATAATAACTACTACAAAGGAACGGACTTATGGATGAAATCATTAAAGAATTACAGAAGTTAGGTTTTTCTCAATATGAATGCAAGGCGTATATTCACTTGCTAAAAAATTCACCTGTAACCGGATACGAACTGAGTAAACGGTCCGGTGTTCCTCGCTCAATGATTTATGAGGTTTTAGGGAAACTATTGGACAAGGGAGCTATTTTTACCGTCCCTTCAGAACCCGTGAAGTACGTGCCCCTTCCGGCGAAAGAATTAATTCACCGATTGCGCAAAAGCTTCGATGAATCGATTGATTTTCTCGAAAAAAATTTAATGACGCTGGAAAACGAACGGGATACCGATGTAATTTGGCGTGTGAATAGTGATGAGCATGTGATGGCTGAAATTGTAGATATGATTGATAAAGCACAAGAAGAAGTTTGGCTATCCATGTGGAACCCACAGGCTTCCATCGTCAAAGCTGTAATAGAGCAACGGATTCGAGAAGGAATCAAGGTGTTTTCCATGCTTTTTTCGGAACCGGATACGAAACTGGGTGTAACGTATCATCACGATTTCATGGCTCCTGATATATCTGAAAAGCGAATGGGCGGGCGTTTAACGATTGTGGCTCGTGATAAGGAAGAAGTATTAATTGCGAATTTCAGCCCCAATACATCCGCCTGGGCAGTCAAATCAAAAGACCCTGCTTTAGTTTTAGTGGCGACGGAATATATCCGGCATGATATTGCGTTTGGAGAGTTAACAAAGGAAGTTGGGGCGGATAAGGTTCAATCCTTTTGGAGAAACGATCCCGATTTGTACTATGTGGTTACAGGAAAACGGTTCGAATAAGGAACCGTATTTTCTTTCCTTTTTTTATAGTCGTTAGATCAATAACACCTAATATTAATGAGAAATTATTTCAAAGAGGAGAGGAGCGGGAAAATGTGTTGACTCATAAGATATTTATTCTTGTACAGAACCAACCGGGAGTATTGGCTCAGATATCTGACTTATTTGTCCGTCGCGGCTACAACATTGAAAAGATCAGGGCGGGGAATTACAAAAAAACAAAGCTCACCGAAATTAAAATCGCAGCAACGGGAAGTGATGAATCATTTCAATCTTTTGCTGCACAGTTAAGAAACGTGTCTCATGTAGTGAAGGTAGATGTATCCATCCAACGGCGGTATTCCTTTTGGCTGGTGGCTTACTGTTTGTGTACTACTTTACTGGGCACAAATCTCCCCGCCCCTCTTTATACTTTGTATCGGACAGAATGGCAGCTATCTTCAGGAATGATGACCTTTATTTATGCATTCTATGCGTTAATCGTGATTCCAACGATTATCCTAGTTGCACAACTCGGGAACCAGTGGGGAAAGAAAAAGGTATTGTTAACAGGGCTGATCTTTTCCATTTTGGGTTCAATCGGCTTTGCGTTATCAGATGGGGTAAGCGGATTATTAGTGTCCCGCCTCTTTCAAGGATTGTCGGTAGGAATTCTGAACGGAATTGCAGTTACATACATGACGGAGTTCCATCCTAATCAAGACAGGCTAAAAAGTGCATTTCTTGCTGCCATTGCCGGAACTTTAGGCAATGCGGTTGCTCCGCTTATTTCCGGATTTTTGGGGGATTATGCTCCATACCCCCTTCAATTCTCTTATCTCATGCACGTTTTACTAGCCATGGTAGGGATGATGGGACTTCGTTTTATGATTGAAAATAGGACATCCTCGGATCGGGTAACCTCCATTACATTTCCATCGGTAGCGAAAGAGGTTCGGGGACCCTTCCTGTTAGCATCCTTTACCGCTTTTCTTTCTTGGGGGATTATGAGCTTGATGTTATCGGTGATGCCCACCTATCTTAACCTTTTTACCAGTCATTCCAGTCTTAGCTTATCGGGTACTATGGTGGCTTTAGTATTAGGCTTGTCAACCATTCATCAAATCATGTTGAGAAAACAAACGGTGATTCGTTTAATTGTAATAGGCTATATTCTATTGATTCTTGGCTTACTATGTATGATCTTTACCTTATATTCGAAGTCTTTATTTATGCTGATTTTAACGACTATCTTTATTGGGTTAGGTAACGGACCTACCTATGCGGGAAGCTTAGCGTACCTTAACCAAAGCTCCTCGGATGAGATTCGGGCAAATATGACTTCTTCATTTTTTGTAGTGACGTATTTAGGTATCAGTATTCCTATCGTGACCCTTGGTTATATCGGGCAATGGGTTGGTCTAACCCATGCAATCCAATGGTATTCATGTATCATGATTGGGTCGATCCTCCTCAGTCTTTATAGTTGGTTACGGAAGAAGCAGTTTAAAATATGATTTAGAACAAACCGATAAGCATTTCAGTTAAGCAAACCGCCGCACAGCGGCGGCTTTAAGTTTAAACGTCACGGTATCCAGGCAAGCATGTCCCGTAAGGGCAACTGCCTCTCTTTCATTTTACACGCTAAGTGAAATAGGTCTGAGAGGAAAGTGTGCCAACAGCTTGTCGCGGAACACTTTGGACGGCGTATTCAGAACGTGATCTCTGTGGCGGATGAGCCCGTGCGTCAGTGTTATCTGCTTCGGGAGCGGGAGACAGACGACGGTGCCTTCGCTCAGCTCTCGTTTCATCGTTACCTCAGGAACAAAAGCAATGCCAAGTCCGCTGGCCACGGTATAGCGGATGAGTTCAGTGCTTGGAAACTCCACCATCTGGGTTTCAGTAGGCATTCCGAGCTGAGTCAACAATGTATGCCCGTCGGTTTGGTAGATGCAACGGTTGCCGAAACCTATTACCTGGGTCCCGCTTAAATGATTCCATCCTTTGACATAAATGCGCTCCGCCAAATTTTTGGAAGCTGCGAGCACCATATTTTCCTCGACCAAGGGCTCGAACACTATATCTTCCCTTAGTGGATTTTTGGGAACAATACCAAAATCAGCGCTGTGTGAGGCCACCTGTTCGACGATGTCCGATTGAAAACCGGTCTCCAGCTTCAGCAGCACATCCCTATATTCCGTAAAGAATGGGCCCAAAAATCCGGTTAATCGGGTAACGCAAAACGATTCCAACGCTCGAACCCGTACTGTGCCCCGGGGCTGCTCCATGCTTACGAACGCTTCCTCCAGCGATTTCCCCAGCTTGACGAATTGACGGGCGTATACGGCCAACATCTCTCCGGCCTCCGTCGGCTGAACTCCCCTAGGAAACCGTATAAAAAGCTTGTGACCGCATCCCTGCTCCAGCAGTTGAATTTGCGAGGTCACAGTCGACTGGACATAACCAAGTTTTTTAGCCGCCCGGCTGAAGCTCCCCTCCTCTAATACCGTCAAGAAGGTGACCAGAAATCGTCCATCCAGGTGCGCCAACATCTCCATTCACCTCACAGGTTTTAAGTATCGAATTTTTTGATGGCATTTATCGATTATTTTCGTTTTTCAAAAGGTTTTTCCTGCTATATTTATATTAAGTGGTTGCTCAGAAAGCTACAGCATTATTGACCGCGCAAATCAGCTAAAAACTCACCCTGATGCAAAGATGGATCTCGAACAAGCAAACCAGAAGTTGGAGGATCGCAGGGGAATAGAAAAAATGGATGTTGACAATTCCACATATGTGATCATTGCTAGTGGAGTAAAAAAGAGTGGCGGGTATTCCATTGACTGGGATGAGTAGACTTTAGCATGACCAGAATTCGAATAAAATTATCCATAATGGATAATTTTATTTTTAAATTCTCTTTAATTGATAATGACTTCTCATCGTGCTACAATAATGACTGAAATAAATACAAAAAACGGAAGGGAGAAGGTTGCAAAATTAAAAATCGTAATGAAGTTGGAACGCTAAAAAAAGGATTGGACATCTTTAATCTAATTTTAGATCATCCTCATTTATCTACCCAAGAGATTATCGAAAAATTGAAGTTGAATCAGAGTACCGCTTATCGTCTGGTAAGCACGTTGGAGCAAAATCATCTCATTGAAAAAAACAAAGAAAATGGATACGTTGTATCCGATCTTCTGATTTCGAAGCTTCTGGAAAAAAATCAGCAAAAGCACGACTACTTCCTATGGCGATCCGTTTCCTTTATGGAAAAGTTGAGTAACGAAACCGGGGAAACGACGTATATAGGGATGCTTCATGGGACGGAAATGATCATCACACAAGCCGTACCAGGAAAATATGCAACGCGAACCCATCATGAAATCGGTGATCGCCTTCCCCTTCATACGGATGCGATTGGGAAATGTCTTTTAGCTTTTCTAGACAAGGAAGAGCAAACACGGATTATTGAAAAATTATCTTTTGTTAGAAAGACGGAGCATACCATTACGTCCTCTGATTTATTTTATGAAGAATTAAATCGTATTCAATTGAACGGGTATTCCATGGACAATGAAGAGGGAGAAACCGGCGTCCGCTGTATAGGTGCTCCGATTCACAAAGGGAAGCAAGTCATTGCCGCCATTGCTTTGACCGGTCCTTCGGTACGGTTGAGCAAAGAAAAGGACACAACTCATATTGAGTTGGTTAAAGCGTGCGCGAAAGCAATTTCGGATACACTCTGATTATTTTAGAAAAGCAGGAGGAATTCTAAATGGGGAAAAAAATAGCTGCTGTTATCACCGATTTGTTTGAGGATGTGGAGTTCACGGATCCTGCCAAAGCATTCGAAGCTGCAGGCCACGAGATTGTGACGATTGGACCGGAATCAGGCAAAGAGATTACCGGTAAACATGGTGAAAAGCTTACTTTAAATAAAGGGATCGGCGATGTCAATCCCACTGATTTCGATGCGCTGCTAATTCCTGGCGGATTTTCGCCTGACTTGCTGCGTGAGGATGATCGGTTTGGAGAATTTGCTAAAGCGTTTATTCAGGAGGGCAAACCGGTTTTCGCCATTTGCCACGGCCCGCAAGTGCTGATCGACACGAATCTGCTGAAGGGCGTCGATATCACCGGCTATCGTTCCATTCGCAACGACTTGAAAAATGCCGGCGCAAACTACAAAGATGAAGAAGTCGTCGTCAGCCGCAACATCGTAACGAGCCGTACTCCGGACGATCTTCCGGCATTCAATCGTGAATCCTTGAAGCTGCTGGGCAACGCTTGATTATTTAATTAAATTGGGAGGGATAATCGTATGAATTTTGTTACCTTAAACAATGGTTTGCAAATGCCTCAACTCGGGTTCGGCGTTTGGCAGGTAGAAGATGATGCAGCTGAAGCGGCGGTTTCCAAAGCGCTTGAAGTAGGTTACACATCTATTGACACTGCGATGATTTATAAGAATGAAAAAGGTGTCGGCAGAGCGATTCAACAATCGGCTGATCCTCGTGAAAAGCTGTTTATTACGACAAAAGTCTGGAACAGCGATCAAGGCTACGATAACACCTTGCGCGCATTTGATGAAAGTCTTGAAAGATTGGGGCTCGATTATATTGACTTGTATTTAATCCACTGGCCTACTCCTCAATATGATCAGTACATTGATACTTATAAAGCCATGGAAAAGCTGTATCGTGAAGGGCGCGCCAAAGCGATCGGCGTATGCAACTTCGATATTGAGCATTTGGAACGCTTGCTTAAGGAATGTGAAGTGAAGCCTGTTTTAAACCAAGTGGAGTGCCACCCATACCTTGCCCAGAATGAGTTGAAGGATTTTTGCGGCAAACATGATATTTTTGTGGAGGCGATGTGCTAAAAGATGAAGCGGTCCTGAAGATTGCCGAAGCTCATGGCAAAACGCCGGCTCAAGCAGTACTGCGCTGGCACTTGCAAAACAACTCCATCGTAATCCCGAAATCCGTGACGCCATCACGAATCGAAGAGAATTTTAATGTATTTGATTTTGAGCTGACTGCCAATGATATGGCAGAGATCAACAAGCTGAACCGCGACCGGCGCAAGGGTCCAAAGCCAAGCGAAATGAATATGCGATAAAACGAGTAAATAAAAACTTATCTTTGCTCGTCTCATGCCTCAAGTAAGACGGTTGTACCGTACTTATTTGGGGCATGTCCGTTTTTGCGAATGCCCAAAGGAGAGTGTGATTGTATGTGTAACCCGTCATCGAACGATTCCTTGTTCAATAGTGAAGATTCTGCAATTGAAGTTTCAGCCTATCGTTTTGAAGATGATGGAACGATACCGAACCATCCTTACTTTCCTGTTCTCGTGTACCGTGACCCCTTTAAAGGACAAACGGACATGATTCAAGACACATTTCATAAAAATCATTGGACAAACAGCTGGATCAACGGCGTGTTCGGTTACCATCATTTTCACAGCAATGTTCATGAGGTGTTGGCCATCCGCGCAGGCCGGGGGAAAGTACAGATTGGCGGGGAACAGGGCGCGATCCTTGAGGTTTCGACGGGCGATGTCATCATTCTCCCAGCAGGAACGGGGCACAAACGGATTGAGGCAAGCGATGACTTCTCGGTCATTGGCGCTTATCCCAACGGTGTTTCTTATGATTTACATACAAAAGCAGACTACAAATTGCGCGCGAGCATTAAAAACGTTGCTCGTCCGGATACGGATCCTGTCTTCGGAAGCGAAGGACCTCTGTTAAAGGAATGGAATAAAAAATCCGAACCGTACTATCGACAAACACAACCATCTCACCGGATCACATGAGGTTTTGGAAAATTTTACTTTCGTTTCATCATTACATCCTGTATACTGCATTTATCTACAAAATAATACATGATTATACTTTTGGGCAAACCGGTTGAAAAGCCGGGACGCAATGGCATGGGTCGTCGATTTCCACTGGGAAATACCGATTGCCAGTCCGCATTCTATTGTGTGCCCCCAATCAAACCTCCTTGTATAAAGGTGGTTTTTATTTTGTCGATCATACATTATGAGAAACAGCGAGGTTATGAACACATGAAGAAATCGATGAAGCTGTTGTTATCGCTGCACGCAGCAATCACCCTCGGAGCGGCAAGCTTGCCTGTACAAAAGGCATATGCGGACAGTCAAGGGCCAAGCGTCCCTTTCCCGGATGTGAAGTTGCACTGGTCGGCTGACAGCGTCGCTTGGGCGGTCGGCAAAAAGGTTGTCAGCGGCTATGAGGACGGGACGTTCAAGCCTGATCAACCGGTGACGGAGGCCGAGTTTTTGTCCATGCTCATTCATGGCTACAAGCCTGAAATCAAAAGTGGTTCTGCCGACTGGGCGGGGCCTTATTATCAGCTGTCTTCATCGCTGAATTATCCCGTGGACGCGCAAAATATCAACGCACGCAGCGAGCCGATCACGCGTATCCGCGTGGCGGAGCTGATCGCCTCGACGCAAGGCATGCATTATGACGGCGATGACGCCATTCGGTATATGTACGGCAAAGGTCTTGCTCAAGGGGAGGCCGACCAGCCGACGATAGCCGGATTTAACGGCTCTAAGACGCTCACGCGTGCCGAGGCCGTGCAGTTCATTAAGAACCTGTCCGAGCACGGATTAGGGGAGCTTCTTGCAAGGCCGGAACAAAGTTCCGATACGAGTGTGCTGCCGGTTGTACCTAGCGGAGACGCGGATGCCGGAGCAGAAGCCGATCAAGCTCATAGCGGCTCCGTCGTACACACGAATGATTCCGCCGTTGACAATACGCCCGTTTTAAAGCTTGATGACAAGCCTATCACTTTCAAAACGAAGCCGGTTATACAGGACGGAACCGTGTATTTTCCGATTCAAGAAGTATGCGCCGCGTTTGGGCTCGGCTACAAGGAAAATAGCGACGGCAGCGTAACAACGAGGAATTATAACGAAACGAACACGTTCAGAGACGGCGGAGACTATTTCGTTCATTATAATCCGGAGGGGGCGATTGTCCAGGAAGAAGACATCCCTCTGGACGGGCAAAAGCCGATGAAGAAAATAAACGGCGTCTTTATGATGCCGGAAGAATCTTTAGACCACCTCTGGTTTGCTGTGAAAAATGAAGCGACAAGGTTCGGCGGCATGATGACGGTGACCAACGGCCAAGTGGATCATAGCGAACTGAAGTTTATTAGGTATAAACAATTTGTGCTCAGAGATATGGAAAACATGGACGGTACAAACAGGCATCCGGTTAATAATGATTCGCCGTTTGACGACCTTGGTAAAATACAAAGAACGATATGGGTGAAGGAGTCTGCCTTGCCGCGCATAGGAACTAGTGTGTACGCAACCTGGAGATGGAATTCCAAAGACAGCCTTTATTATCAATTTAAAGAGATCAAGTTTACCGGGAAGATCGTCAATGGTGTCGCTAAGGGAACACTAAGCTTTGAAGGCGATATTACATATTATCAAGAAAACGATCGCTTAGAGCAGTTAAAGCCCGAGGAGCTGCAAGATATTGAATTGCCGTACGAAAACGGCGACATCAAAATGACATGGAACGATGCGTTGAACTTGTTTGCAAAAAACAAGATCCATCTTCCCTAAGTAACGTCATTGTCTGCATAAAGAAGCCCGCGGCCGCACAACCGCAGGCTTCTTTATTGTGCTACTTGCTTGCTTAAGGGCAGATTGACATCATTGAATCAATATAAAAAATGCCGTCCATTAGTACGGAAAATACAGGTTATATTCGAGATATTATAAATAAGTTTTCAAACTGAGCTCCATAGCCGCTATTTAATCCAAGGATTCCAACAGATTCTTGATCTCGGGATTCAAGTTGAGGGCGTTCCGGATGACCGTCAAAGCTTCCGCACGTGTGGAGTTCACTTTTGGATCAAATTTTCCGTCATTTCTACCGGAGATGATTCCGGCTTCAGCTGCAGTCTTCATTGCGTCTGCTGCATAGGAATCGTTCAGGTCAGCGAAGTTACCCTTGGATTTATCTAGCGATACACCGTTCATGTTCACGATGCGGGACAGAATGATGACAATCTCTTCGCGGGAGATCGGTTTATTAGGTTGGAATGTACCGTCACCATAACCGCCGATTACCCCGGCCGCTGCAAATTGATCGATAGCCTCATATGCCCAGTGATGGCTTACATCGTTGAGCGTTACTTGCTTAGTTCCACTTACCGGGAAAATTCGAGACAGGATCGATACAAACTCAGCGCGAGTAATTTCTTGGTTCGGCTTTACTGTGCCATCTTCATAGCCTTGAATGAAGTTCATCTTAAGAAAGGACTCCATTGTCTTCTCGGCCCAGTGACCTTTAACGTCTGTTGGCTCTTGAACCGGAGTCGGGGATGTGTTAGCTTCTTCAACTTTAGACTGAATGTTTTTTATAACACGGGTGTCCGCCTTAACGACATCAGATTGAAAAATATCAATTGTAGGCGTCTTCTCAGGTTTAATTTGTACAGTTGGTTCAGCCGGAGTTGGCGCAGGAGCAGGGGTCGTTGTAATTGTAGAACCATTGCTCGAGCCTGAAGAACGCTCTATGACGCTGATCAGGATATCAACGTGTCGGCCGCCATAAGTTGCAGTGACTACCGTAGAACCATTGGCTATACCCTTCACTACACCCGCTTTAGAAACTTGTGCGATACCCGTATTAGCCGAGGTCCATTCGATATCACTTGGAAGAATTTGAGCTGTCGTGGTGTCAGAGCAGGTTACTGTCACAATAGTGGATTTGGCTGTACCTCTTTGAACCGTCAGATTGTTCGGGTTAGCTCTGAGCAAGGGTTCTATCGGTGTAGGTACCCCGACATTGTCCGAAGATATAATGGACAAATCTGAATGCAGGTCATTCCCTGTCTGTGCTTGATAAATGCTGAAATTGTCAAAGGCTTCGCCTTTCCATATCCAATGCGCGTGTTCTTTGCTGATATAGTGATTGAAGTCCACTGTATTTCCAGTATTCTGCACAAACTCGTTTGTGATCATGAGTCCATCCTCATTGGCTCTGATGTTGTTATTGCGCAATTCGTTGTTTCTTGTGTCGAAGGCGAAATTGATTTCACCGTAACCGAGATGCTTCGAATTATTTTCTATTAACTCGTTCTCTTTAATGATGCAATCCTCCGTCCCCCCACGATTTTCGTCATAGCCGCCCAGTGTAATGCCTGCCGCCCGGTTATGATAAATACGGTTGCGCGAAACCTCCACTTTTGAAGTCATACCCCCGGCATGCTCGCTAGCCAGTTCAATCCCGTAGTCGTTGTCGTGTATATCGTTGTTCATGATCGTTACAGCTTTGCCGCCGTCCACGTATATACCGGCTGCCGAGTATTCATCCCCGTAGGCTGGATTGCCAAAAGAGGAGATATTGTATACGCGGTTTTCCGCTATCATGCCGTTTCTTGCCTGATCATGGGCAGGGTTCGGCGCGGTGCCCTCAAACCCGATGACGTCGATGCCGATATTGTTGTTATCGTGGACTGTGTTCTGCAGGATACGGAATCCGTCGACATTTCCATTAATCGCCATCGCTTCGCTGGCTCCCAGCTTCAGGTTGTACAACTCATTTTGGATAATGGCAAGATGCTGCAGCGGCTTTGCTGCGTTGCCGTAAACTGCAATGCCATGCGCATTTCCACCGCCTTCCCCAAGACCTGCATCCGTCCCCATATCGTGGATGCGGTTTCTGACCATTTCAATATTGCTGCCGCTACCGCTCACACGGATGCCGATGGGGGTAGTAGCGGCGCTATCCGTGCGATAATGGCTTATTTCAAGGCCTTCCACACGTACATAGCTGGCATTGTCGATGCTGATGGCGCTGTCTGCTTGCTGCCTGCCCGTGCCGTCCAGTATTGCCGTTTGTCCCTCTGCGTTTCGCAAGGTGATGTAGCCCTGGGCTGGTGATCCTGATTTTGCAATGCTTACGGTTTGGTAATAGCTTCCCTCAAGAAGGAATACAGTGCCGCCGGGTTCGACCAACTCGATCGCTTTCTGGATGCTGGCGAGTGGCGCATTCATAGTGCCAGGATTTGTATCGTTTCCTTGCGGTGACACATAGTAATCCCTTGCCGGTGCTCCACTCACGGTGGTCGCCGCAATGGCCATAGCAGACGGAGTCGACGCGTGCTCCGCAGCAGAAGCCGTATTGTCACTAGGATACGCCGTGCTGCTTGCGTAAATAGCGCTTGCCGACAGTAGTGTGAGGAAGCACCCCCTGAGTATGTTACATTTTATTTTTTTGCTCATTATTTTCGCATCCTTCGCTTGAGTTTTTTACCTTCAAATTCATTTTAGTGGATCAAGCTTTCCCGATACATAGCGTAATCTTAATATTACCTTATTTTCACCCTTGGCAAAGAAATGAAGGTATAATGATTACGATCAGAATGGCAAAATGGAGGTCCGGTCATGTCGCATACGATTCTAGTCGTGGATGATGAGAAGGAAATCGTTGAGGTTCTTAAGTTATATTTCGAAAAGGAAGGCTATCAGGTCATCGATGCGGGTAACGGTCGTGAGGCGCTGCAGGTGCTGCAAGAGCAGGTTGTTGATTTGGTTGTGATGGACATCATGATGCCGGACATGGATGGGCTGCAAGCCATCCGTCAAATTCGACGCACTAGGCAGCTGCCGGTGATCCTGCTATCGGCCAAAGGCCAAGATTATGACAAAATACTCGGGCTCGGTATGGGCGCGGACGATTATATGACGAAACCTTTTAATCCTCTTGAGGTTGTTGCACGCGTTCAGGCCCAGCTGCGGAGGACATACAACTGGAATGCCGTCCCGACTTCGGTAACGGCAGCATCCCCGATCACGATCGGCAGCTTGACGCTGGATCCAGTGAGCTGCAGCGTTTCCCGCGAAGGTGCGGAGGTCACACTCACCTCAACCGAATTCCGCATGCTGAAGCATTTCATGGAGCACCCGGGACGCGTATTTACCAAACGGCAGCTTTATGAAGCAGTATGGGGCGACATGTATGCAGGCGATAGCAACACCATTATGGTCTGCATCAGCAAACTGCGGGACAAAATCGACGACCCCGCCCAGCCTTATTTAGTCACCATTCGCGGGCTCGGCTATAAATTTGTTAAGAGGATGGGATCTGTGTGAACAGACAGATTACAAAACCGGCAAGCGTCCGCGGTATGATGGTCCGCCACTATCTCATTCTTGCCGTCGCCCTTAGTTTGGCCGGCAGCACCATCGTTTTTTACTTGTTTTACGGGTTGGAGAAAAATTATGATAACTCGCTTACCAGCCTCGTGCTGGCCCGTGATGTCGTCACAGCGGAAGATCCGGGGCCAATGATCAAGCAAATTTCCGAATACGGCGGCTGGGTGGAAATCTTAAACGATCAACGGGAAGTCGTGCAAACGATCGGTCATTCGAAGGAAAGCACGGTCGGTTATACGGAGGACGAATTGCAGCAGTTTCTCGAGAATGATCCGAATGCGGATTATTACTATTCCATTGCTCCGCCCTTGAGTGGGGACTATTCGGGTTACTATCTGCTTAAACTGCCGATGGAGTTGGTGGACGGCAATCACATTGTTAATCCTACTCGGCTAAACCGGGGCATCATGCTGTACCTGGCGACGTCTGTTGGCGCTTTTGCCGCCGTTACTGCTCTGTTTATTTGGGGCTACAGCCAGATTACCTCTATGCGCATCAATATGCCTCTTGAGCAGCTGCATGCAAGCATGCAGGAAGTGATGGGAGGCCATTACGGCGCTCGGCTGCAGTTTGACGCTGCGTACGAATTTCAAAGCATCCGCGATACATTCAACTATATGGTAGACAAGCTGCAATTGGCGGAGCAGGAGAAGAAGGCTTACGAGAATGCGAGGCATCAGCTCCTGTCCGGTCTGGCCCACGATTTAAAAACGCCACTGTCCACCATCGGCGCATTTGCCGCCGCATTGCGAGATGGGATGGTACCGCAGCAAGAGAAACAACTGAGTTATTTGACAGCAATCGCCCAAAAATCAGAACGCATGAACGAGTTGATCGACAGCTTGTTTGAATATACGATCCTAAATCAAACGTCTTTCAACCTAGACCGAGTACAGACAGACTTATGCGAGGTTGTCCGTGAGGTCACCGCGGAACATTATGCGGAGTTGGAGGAAAAGAACTTTACGGTCATCTGCAGCATTCCAGAGGAGCCGCTCATTCATATGCTGGATCTAAAACACTTCAACCGGGCGCTTGCCAATCTAATTGTGAATGCGATCAAGTACAATCCTGTCGGCACGACGTTCAGCATCCGCTTAGCGGGGAGCAGCGAAGATGGATCGCTTTTGGAAATTGCGGACAACGGGATTGGAATAGAACCATACTTGTGGCCTGTTGTTTTCGATGCATTTGTGCGTGGCGACCACGCCCGGCGCAGCAGCGGAACGGGATTGGGGCTGGCAATTTGCCGGCGGATTGTTGAGTTGCATGAGGGAACCATTTCGCTGGCTGCGAATGAATCCGAACGTACGGTGTTTCGCATTTGGTTGCCAAGCACGGCTTAGGAGGCAGAGTTGAGGTTGTATGTAGTATGAGAAGCCGAATCTTTGAACCGTCAGTGATTCAAAAATTGGCCGTGGATGCATCGGTTTCTCCAGACTAATCGTTGTACCATGCCAATATATGGATAGACAGGATAAGGTGGATTCATGTATCCATTCCTTGATTGATTTTCCAAAATCATTTACACTCCTCTTCAGCAAGCGGAATGGGCTATTATGCTTGTTGGCCGGGCATGTATTACGGAAGTCGGTCAGAATGGGAGGAACTTTATAGCCGATGTCGGAGTTGGCGACCTGTGGTTCTTCCCCCCGGAATTCCGCATTCGATTCAAGAATTGGAAGAAACTGCGAGTTTTTGCTCGTCTTCGACGACGCCAATTCTCCGATTTCAATGCTTTATCTATCTCCGACTGGTTCGCACATACGCCAAAGGACGTACTCTCGGCGAATTTTGGTGTACCTATAATGCTTTTAATCAGATCCCGAAACAACAGCGATACATTTTTCAAGGGAGTGTTCCCGGTCCGAGTCAACAGGTGGCGGATCCATATGGGACGCATGACGGTTTTTGCTCCCAATGGTATGGCTCGCACGTTTAATTATCGTGCCGGAGATGTAGGATATGTGCCGTTTGCATTTGGGCACTATATTCAGAATACCGGTGACCAAAGCTTGTGGTTTTTTGGAGATGTTTAAGAGCGATCGTTTTTTGAAGATGTTTCTCTGAATCAGTGGATGGCACTCACGCCTCATCAATTAGTACAGGAGAATCTAAATGTAGGCTCGGATGTAATGAATGCTTTGCGGAAAGAAAAGTGGCCGGTTGTGAAGGCTCCTGGATTTTCCTACTACCCGAAATCCGACTGCCTAAAGAAAGCCGTATATATAAGCTAAGATTGTTCTTCTACACAGGATCTTCATAAGTGATGATTATACTTGTACTATCCCGCCAGAATCGTTCGGCTTGGTGCGGGAATCAACACGTTGGTCAAGGACAAGCCATCAATCATCCGTAGGAGGTTACGTAATGAAAAAAACAGTGATTTTAACCGTTGCCATTGTAATGATTGCCTTATTAGCAGCATGTGGGAATAATACGACCCATCAGAGCCCTGCAAACAGTGATAACAACCAGATGGACCATTCCGCCATGGACCATTCAGACATGAATCATTCCGGTTCAGGTGAGGTTCCTGCTGGATTAGAGGAAGCAAAGAATCCAACCTATAAGGTTGGAAGTCAAGCGATACTCAAAACTGACCATATCCCAGGCATGCAAGGTGCCACAGCAACGATCGTTGGAGCTTATGATACTACAGCCTACGTTGTTTCCTATACTCCGACAACAGGCGGGAAACGAGTGACCGATCATCGATGGGTTATTCAGCAAGAAATCAAAGATTCCGGCGGCCAAAGTTTAGAGCCGGGTGTACAGGTTACACTAGAGGCGGATCACATGGCTGGAATGAAGGGTGCAGCTGCTGAAATCGTATCCGCTGAACCAATGACGGTCTATATGGTTGATTACACCCCGACAACGGGTGGAGAAAAAGTGACCAATCATCAATGGGTAACTGAAAGCGAGCTTTCAGAGAAATAAAGTCATAGACTGGCGGAAGTATTTAGATAAGAAAAAAATGTCGGGGCAAGATGCTCCGACATTTTTAGAACGTGGTTTGTTATTCGGGAATATAAGGCAATTCCCCGACCTTTGGTATGTTAATGACGTGCGTTTCAACATAGGTGAGAAGACCTTCTGAACCATATTCACGCCCAATGCCAGACTGCTTCACTCCGCCGAATGGGAAGCGAACGTCAAGTCCCTGTACGGCAGCTGTATTAATCATTGTTGTGCCTGCTTCGATTCGCCGTGCTACCCTAATGGCATGCTCCTCCTCACCCCATACAGAACTTGTCAGACCATAGATACTGTCATTGACTAAGAAGATGGCTTGATCATCATCATCGAAAGGTAAGATAGGAACGGTAGGGCCAAACTGTTCTTCTACTACAATAGGGTCATCATATCCGGCACCCAATACTAAGGTAGGCTGCATGAAGTAACCTTTATCAAACAGTTCGGGATCAACAACACGCCCCAGCTTGATTACTTCGGCGCCGCGGTTCCGAGCATCGTCGATTAAACTCTGCACAAACTTAACCTGGCCGGCATTATTCACTGGACCAACGGTAACGTCCGGGTTAAAGGGATCACCCACCCGAATCCATTTATTCGCCGCCTCAATATATTTTTCCACGAACTTATCATAAATCGAGCGATGGACATAGATTCTTTTCGCAATCATACAAATTTGTCCGGCAGTCAGAAAGTTTGAGATCACGAGTCGGCGCATCGCGCGTTCATCGTTCACATTGAAATCAGAGAGAATAATCGCTGCATCATTTCCGCCTAATTCCAATGTCATATTTTTAATGGTATCGGATGCGGCTTTCATGATGGCTCTTGCCGTCTTGGTGCCGCCGGTAAATGCAATTTTGGAAACCTTGGGATGAGAGGTCAATTCCACGCCCACATCCGATTCACCATGGACCATGTTAAGCACGCCTGGCGGAAACTCAGCTGCAATGATCTCAATGACTTTGCTGACAGCCAATGGCGCAAGGGGGCTTGGCTTAAGCACCATGGTATTTCCCGCCAAGAGCGCCGGGGCGACTTTAATGGTCGAAAGGGAGAGCGGATAATTCCATGGTGTAATGGCTGAAACAACACCTATGGCATCTTTTGTGATAATGGTTTTGCCGTGGTCATGCTCCTGTACCTGATCTTTAAGCACTTCCTTGGCCGTATTGCAGGCATATTCCATCCACATTAAGGAAATAGCCAGCTCGCCTTCAGCATCGTATAGAGGTTTACCATGCTCACGGGACAGAAGCTGCGAAATTTCCGGACTTGCGTCTTTTATTTTTTCAATAGCACGCTTCATCCGTTCAATACGTTCCTCGATCGGCGTCTTAGCCCAATCAGGGAAAGCCGCTGCTGCAGATTCAATCGCTTTAATGGCCTCTTCACGTGTGTTGATAGGTCCGTAACCGACAATTTCACTAGGGTTCGTCGGATTCTCACGGGGATACTGTTTGTCTGCTGCCACTTTCTCGCCATTGATAATTGCATGAACAATAATCGGTTGATTTATCATAACAGTAGCCTTCTTTCTAATTGGAATTAAGATTTAAGTACATCATGGTCAACATAACGTTCCCCATTTAATTCACTTATTACATTGATTGCGACTCTCGCACCATCGCCGGCTGTGATAATGGTATGAACGCTTACCCCTGCTACCGTTCCTGCTGCCCAAATGCCATTTTTGCTGGTTTTACCATTGTCGTCGACGGAGATCACTTTCTTTATGCGCGGTTCAGTACCCTCTTTTGTGATTAACCCAATTTTTTCGGCCAGATCAATGAATACACCAGTAGCCAAAATCACTTGTTTCGATTCAAAGGTTTGGTTCTCTAAATGAATTTTGTAACCCGTGTCTGTATCTGTAATGTTATTTACTGTATCGATAACCATTTCTGCCCCAAATTTGCTTGCCTGCTTTTTTCCTATTTCTACAAGATCGGGTCCTGTGATTTCCATTACACCATAATGGTTCTCAACCCAAGCTCTTTTTGTCATGGTTTTATCATGATCAATGAATAGAGTTTTTTTGCCGGCTTTAGCAGCAAAGAGTGCAGCCGTTGCTCCAGCAGGCCCTGCACCTATAACAGCAATATCGTACATATTTCGACACTCCTTTTAGTGAGTTGAATTTTTTTGGCGGTTGAAGCTTTTATATACATAGTTGTTATAGCAACTTTAGCCGCGGGTAAAGTCTCTTTTTTGAAACAATTCAAGAAAACATCATAAGCAAGCCAGATCCTATCTAACATTATTGCTTATCTTTGTAAGGATTCTTTTTAGTTCCTTTCGTTCTTCATTTGTAATGCCTTTGTTTACTAAATCATTAAATTGCTCAGTGAGAGGAATAATGTGATGGCCAAGCTGTTTTCCTTCTTCTGTCAAATAAACCAACAATGACCGTCGATCGTTTCTTGGACATACTCTTCGGATAAAACCTTTTTGTTCAAGATTAAACAGCATGCGTGCAACATTTGTTTTATCCTTAACTAGTTGTTCTGCAATTTCATTTTGGTTAAGGCCATCTTTTTCCCAAAGAAGCATCATAACTAAATTTTGTTCAGGCGCAAGATTGTAAGGTGCTAATTGCTTTTTAACATAACTAGTCAAGGTTAGGTCTGTCTGGTGAATCATAATGCTAATATAGTCGTGCAGCGACAACTTCAAACAACCACCTCCTTAGTATGTATAGCAACAGTTGTTATAGCTACATTATAATTTGCAGTATTTTTGATGTCAATTGATTTTTTGTATATGGAAAAAGAATATCCTACCAAAGCAGATTTAAAAGCTAATGTAACTTTTTTAGCAAAAATATAGAAAATTCGGTTGAACTTAACTAGTTTAGAAAAGGAAGCTATAAGTAATGTAAAACAGATATTGACATTAAAAAGCCTTGAATCTATTGCTGGTTTCTATTTTTGCAGTCCATGGTAAAAACGGATTCTGGGCCACAGCAGGTGGTTATGAGTACAACCTTATTTTGATTGCCATTGCATTTGGTGTTGCACTGATCGGGCCAGGACATTATGTGCTGTTCTAATGGATTCAAAACCCGGTGCCGTATAGGTACCGGGTTATATATATGTACGCCCAGCATGGACGTCATCTCTAGGGTGAGAGTCCCGAACGGGGGCTGGCGAACGCCTACCGTTAGCCAAGAGCAAGGGTGTCAGCCGCGAGGTTGAATCTGAAGGGAGTTTGAAGCAAAAGCACGAGCCAAGGTACACGAACTCAATTTGAGGCAGGGTTAGTCGGATGAGTCACCATAACATGACGAAATCCTAAGCCGCCAAAGGCTAATTTTGTAAACTTGAGTGGCTGCGGGCGGAAAGATGACGTTCTTATCTGGGGAGACCTGTGGAATATGCGAAGTAACTTCGTAACCGCAGCCGGAAGGCTGCAAGGTGGTCCCTGGAGTCCACTCCTAGCAAACATTCTGTTAGATGACCTGGATAAAGAATGGTCAGAGCGGGGATTGCGCTTCGTCCGCTATGCGGACGACTGTAACATCTTCGTAAGAAGCAAACGTGCTGGAGAACGGGTTATGGAATCGGTCATTGGCTTTGTAGAAGGGAAGCTTAGACTGAGAGTGAAAAGGGATAAGAGCGCGGTAGACCGCCCTTGGAAACGGAAATTTCTCGGCTTTAGTTTTGTAAGCAACAAAGAAGCAACCATTCGCATCGCTCCCAAGAAGATCGAACCGTTCAAGGATCGTATCAAAGAGATCACCTCTAGGACTAGAGGTGTCACGATGGTAAACCGAATTAAGGAACTCAATCGCTACCTGATGGGCTGGATTGGATACTTTCGCCTAGCATCCGCAAAGACTCACTGCGTGAGACTCGATGAATGGATCCGCCGCAGACTCCGTATGTGTAAGTGGAAGCAGTGGAAACTGCCACGCACTAGATTGAGAAACCTGAGAGCCCTAGGCGTTCCGGATTGGGCAGCGAGAATGATAGCCAATTCACGCCGCGGTTACTGGGAAATGTCCCGAGACATAAATAATGCCCTCAACCTTCCTACTGGAAAGATCAAGGGCTACGTAGTCTAACGTTTCGGTATCTCGAAATTCGTTAACCTTTAGGAACCGCCGTATGCGGACCCGCATGTACGGTGGTGTGAGAGGTCAGGGGCTAGTCGCCCCTATCTACTCGATTGCCTGCATAGATTTTTCGCATTTCTCATTACTTTGCGGAGTATTTCTCCAATCCGCGTAAAATTGTAGACAGGTCGTCCAGGACATGTTGTCTCATTAAATTTTCGGCTTCATCTTCATTTCGATCCTTCATCGATTGATAAATACTCCAGTGCTCTTCCAGAAAAGTCGGACGAAATCCGATGGAGCTCGTAATCGTTCGATATCTTAAGATTTGGGTTCTTATGTTATCCATCATTTGGATCAGTGGGGGATTCTTGCTTGATTGAAGAATCGTATCGTGGAACAGCGTATTTTTGTCCACTACCTTATGCAATTCCCCTTTCTCATAATAAAGCCGAGATAAAACGATACTTTCCTCCAGGATGTCGAAATGATCCGTGCTCATGTTTTGGATGGCCATGCGTGTCGCCAAACCTTCCAATACCGACCTGCATGCGTACAGGTTTTTGATGGTTTCCTTGCTCAAACTTGTAACCTCGGCGCCCTGCGACGGGTAGCAAATGACCAGCCCCTCTTGCTCAAGCTTTCTCAAGGCATCCCTGATGGGGGTTCTGCTTGCATTTAACATTTCCGAAAGCTTCGTTTCTTTAAGTTTTTCCCCCGGCTGGAATTCTCCCTGAATTATAAACTCCTTAATGGATTGGTAAACTTGTTCGTATAAATTCGTTTTTTTCATATCGGTGGTCATTCTATTTCATCACCTTTCCTATCCCTGATTTAAAAAGAAACATCCAGCAGTATGGTGAATCATCTTTTTTCACATTTTGTGTTCATTCATATATATTGTATACAATCATGCATTAAAGTCAATGTTGTTAGGTTTGACAAGCAATTTTATTATATTATGGGTTTTTGTTTATTAAACGATAAATTTTTTGCAATTTAAACGGTTGACAAAATGGAACATCGATTGTAATATGTAGACAATAAAATTAATTGTATACAAATTTATTTATGTATACAATATTTAATGCATGAAAAGGGATTTTTCGTTCTTCAGATTGCAGATGACAGAAGACCACCGAATGACACTTGACGACTACATAAGCGAATGGAGCCTCACTAAGATCAGAGAAAGAAAAGTTTCAGTAAAGTTTTTCCCTTTTACAGCATCGAAGAGACAATACAACATTGTTGAAAATGTTGGTGTTATTGGTTGATCGTTACTTTATACTCAATTATAAGGAGGAACTACTTTGTTTAAGAAAATCTCTATTGGTGTTGCAATGACTTTAATGTTAACTTCAATGCTCGCTGGATGCGGCAGTCAGGGATCATCATCTGCTCCCGCGGTATCGAATGCGAAATCGGACCCCAAATCGGTCCAAAATGTAACCGCTTCCGAAGGTGAGTTCACCATTAAGCTTGGACATGTGTTGGCTCCGCAGCATCCTTATCAAAAAGGAAGCGAGAAGTTTAAAGAGGTCGTCGAGAAAAATTCCAACGGCCGGATCAAAGTACAGATATTCCACAGCGGACAATTGGGCGGCGAAAAAGAACTGGTGCAAGGCATGCAGGGAAATATAGTGCAGGCCGGGGTTATCGGGGCTACCATGGGGATCGTCGAACCGAAATTTTTGGTTTTGGATATGCCTTTTGCCTTTGAAAATAAGGAGCAAGCCTATAAAACTCTCGACGGAGAGTTGGGCAAAAAGCTGTTCGGTATGATTGAGGATAAAGGGTTAAAAGGTCTCGGCTTCTGGGAAAATGGTTTCCGTAATGTGACCAATTCTAAAAAACCGATTAAGACACCGGATGACCTGGTGGGAATGAAAATCAGAACGCCGGAAAATAAAGCGTATGTAGACACGTTTAAGGCATTAGGAGCAAACCCTACCCCGATCTCGTTCCCTGAGCTGTTCACGGCTCTTGAACAAAAGGTTGTAGACGGACAAGAAAATCCGGTGCCTTTGATTCATTCCTCCAAATTTTACGAAGTTCAAAAGCACATTTCTTTAACAGGTCATTTGTATGGTGCGGCCCCATTGATCATGAGCAAAAAGTTTTACGACAGCTTGCCGAATGACCTGAAGAAGGTAGTCGATGACGCTGCCTTACAGGCCCGCGATTTCGAGAGAAATATTGCGGAGGAGCAGGATAAGAAATTGCTTGAAGATCTGAAGGCAAATGGGATGATCGTTACGGAGGTTGATAAGGCTCCGTTCAGGGAGAAAACAAAGTCGGTTTATACCACATTCGAATCGCAATTCGGCAAAGACTTGATGGACCTGCTGCCGGGAAGAAAATAGGGGAAATAAAGGGGGGAGATGATTATTTCTTCCCCCTATATGATTGCGGTTGTGCTGGCTTCTCGCCATTACGATAATCTCGACATAAAGGACTGAAACGAATGCAATCTATCCAGGCTTTTCATCTGATAAACAAAGTGATTATGGGCGTTGGCTCGATTAAGGAGCTGCCTGCTCAAGTTGAAAGACTGCGCGGGAAAAAGGTTTTGATTATTACGGATCACGGATTGATTAATACTCCAATACCCAAAAATATACAGAATTTGCTGCCTGCCATGGAGGTTCAAATTTACAGCGATGTTGAGCCGGATCCAAGCTTGGAAACGGTAATAAAATGCGCAAATTTCGTGAAATTGAATCAGTTTGATCTTTTGATCGGGCTCGGCGGAGGAAGTCCTTTGGACGTAACCAAGTGTGCATCGGTATTGGCCACCAATGAAGGGGATATCGAGCAGTATCTTGGTATCGAAAAGATCAAGGTGCCCGGTCTGCCCAAGATTTTAATTCCGACTACCTCGGGTACCGGAAGCGAGGTCACGAATGTGGCCGTGCTCAGTTTGAAGGAGCAAAAAACAAAAAAGGGCATCGTAAGCACCCGCTTATTTGCGGATGTGGCCATCGTTGACCCTGAATTGACACTTAATCTGCCTCCGGGCATCACCGCATCGACCGGGATGGATGCGCTCACTCATGCGATTGAAGCCTATGTATCCCGCTTTGCCCAACCATTGACCGATTATTTTGCGCTGCAGGCGATCCAGCTCATCAGCAAATCGTTAAGAACAGCCGTACATAACGGCCAGAACCTGCAGGCCAGAACGGATGCCATGCTCGGCAGTCTGTATGCGGGCATCGCTTTCGGCAGTGCCGCAACAGGTATGGTTCATGGCCTTGCAATGCCCTTGGGCGGTTTATTCGGTATCCCGCATGGGATAGCCAATGCCGTTTTACTTCCTTATGTGATGGAATATAACCTCATCAGCTCGATGGAGAGATATAAAGATATAGCAGCGGCCATGGGCGAGAAGGTGGACCATTTGTCTGTGAGGGAAGCGGCAGAAAGGTCGATCACTGCGGTCCAGTCCTTGTCCAGAGATATTAACATTCCACAATTTTTGGACGATCTGAACATTACAAAAGATAGTATTCCAGCTATTGCCGCAGACGGCATGACGAACGATAGACAGATTAAGCCGAACCCAAGGGATGTCACTTATGAAGGATTGGTACAAATTCTGGAAAAAGCTTTTAGATAACCATTCGGGAGGAAGCGAAATGAAATCAGTTGAAAAAGATTTGTTAATCTACGATAAATTGTTTATTAATAATGAATTTGTGTCTCCGGCAACAGGAGAAGTGTACGAATCGATTAACCCTGCCACCGGAAAAGCTTGGGCTATGGTCGCCAAGGGGGGACGTCAAGATATTGAGACGGCGGTTTCCGCAGCAAGACTAGCCTTCGAGCAAGGACCATGGAAGAAGACGAACGGAACGCAGCGCGCCCGTTTGCTTCGTAAGCTCGGCGATCTCATCGGTCAAAACACGGAAAGATTGGCGTATTTGGAGTCGATGGATAACGGAAAGCCTTATAAGGAAACGTTAAACGGCGAAATTCCGATGGTTAGGGAATGGTTTTATTTTTATGCCGGCATTGCGGATAAAATTTATGGAAGCTATCTTCCTCACGATACTAATCTTTTTACTTATACCCGAAAAGAGCCCGTCGGAGTGGTGGGCGCGATCATCCCATGGAATTCTCCAATGATGATGATCGCCTGGAAGCTGGCTCCCGCTCTGGCAGCTGGAAATACCGTGATCGTCAAACCTGCCGAACAAACATCAATCACTGCTTATGAGTTTGCCAAGCTGGTGGTGGAAGCTGGCTTCCCTGCGGGTGTGGTGAACATTGTTTCCGGCCCGGGAAAAGAAATCGGTTCGGCGTTAGCCTCGCATCGGGATGTCGACAAGATCGCGTTTACGGGGTCCGGTCCAACGGCACAAAGCATTATCAAGGACTCCGCTATCAACATCAAACGTCTTTCCTTTGAGCTCGGAGGCAAGGCGCCTCATATTATTTTCGACGATGCAGACATGAATCAGGCGTTGATTGCCGCCGCATCTGGCATCTTCATCAATGCGGGCCAGACTTGCGCTGCGGGCGCGAGATTATTGCTTAGCCACAAAATTTACGATGAGTTCCTCGAAAAGCTGGTCAACAAGGCGAGGCAGGTTCGCGTCGGCAATCCGATGGACGAGCGGACTCACATGGGACCGCAATCGTTGAATTCACAGCTGTTAAGCATTGAACAATATGTGAATCAGGCCAAAGCGGACGGAGCGGAAATTTTAACCGGAGGCGCAAGAACGAAGGTAGCCGGGCTGGAAGAAGGTTTTTATTACAGCCCAACGATCGTGACGAACGTAACCAATCAGTCGATGATTTGCCAGGAAGAGCTGTTCGGCCCGGTGTTGACGGTCGTTCCTTTTACGACGGAAGAGGAAGCGGTGCATATAGCGAACGATGTATCTTTTGGACTCACTGCCGGTCTTTGGACCAACGATGTCCGCAAGGCCCATCGCGTGGCGGATCAAATCCGGGCAGGAATGATATGGGTGAACACGTATCGCAAGTTCCACTGGGCTGTTCCTTACGGCGGCTACAAGATGAGCGGCTACGGCAGAGAAAACGGTTTGGAAGTGATGGAATTGTATACGCAAACCAAGAGCATCATGATGGATTTATCGGAGTCGAGACCGGATCCTTACAGTAGCTAAGCCACAAGCGGGAAGCATCGGAATCAGCATTGGAGGACCAGCAATGGTCCTTTTCTTTTCTTCAAGAAGAGTATAAGTATGGAGGAAATTGAAATATGAAGAGAGGGGAGATTTAGCTTGAAAAGTGTGGGGAAAACAATAGACCGCCTGTTTAACGGGCTCATCGCTTTGGCCTTGTCGGTTATGGCCGTCCTTGTATTCGGAAATGTCGTTTTGAGATACGCGTTTAACTCCGGCATTACCTGGTCGGAGGAGATGGCAAGGTTTTTGTTTGTTTGGCTTGTGCTTATCGGCGCCATCATGGCGCTGAAAGAAAATGCCCATTTGGGCGTCGACATGCTGGTCAAAAGGCTGCCGAAACCGCTGAAAAAAGCCGTTTATCTCGTCAGTAACTTGATTATGCTGGTGGTTTTGTATCTGATTATCGAGGGAAGCTGGAAAATGACGCTGTTGAACGCGGACAGTTTGGCTCCGGCGACCAATATGCCGTTATCCTATATTTACGGTACAGGAATTGTGATGGGAGTCGGTATGGCTGTGATTATTGTGTTGAAAATTTACCGTCTCTTGTTCGGTAAGGCGGACATCAACGATTTAACGCGGACGCAAGAGTCCGAGGAGCTGCTTTCCACCGAGGCGAGCCCAGTGCTCCAGGAGGTGTCGAAATGATCGTGACCGTATTTTTAGGCTCTTTGCTAGGCGCTATGGCGCTGGGCATGCCGATCGCTTTTGCACTGCTTGTTAGCGGACTTTGCTTGATGTTTGCCGTCGGAATGTTTGACAGCCAGATCATGGCCCAAAACCTGATCAACGGCGCGGACAACTTCCCGCTGCTCGCAATTCCGTTCTTTATTCTGGCAGGGGAATTGATGAATGCGGGCGGCATTTCCAAACGCATCATTGATTTCGCCATGGCGCTTGTCGGTCACATCCGCGGCGGACTCGGGTATGTGGCGATTATCGGGGCGATTATCTTCGCGGGTTTGTCCGGTTCTGCAGTAGCGGATACGGCCGCGTTAGGAGCGATCCTGATCCCGATGATGGCTAATGCGGGATACGACAAAAACCGTTCCGCAGGCTTGATCGCTGCCGGCGGCATCATTGCGCCGATTATCCCACCGAGCATTCCGATGATTATTTTCGGCGTCACGAGTGGGGTGTCGATTACCAAATTGTTTATGGCCGGTATTGTCCCGGGCATTATGTTGGCCGTCGGCTTGGCGATTACGTGGTCTATCATTGTCCGCAAGGGAGACTACAAAGTCATGCCGAGAAAATCCGGCAAGGAAATTGCGAAGGCTACGGTGCAGGCGGTATGGGCGCTCATCCTGCCGGCGATTATTATCGGCGGGCTGAAGTTCGGCATCTTTACACCGACGGAAGCGGCGGTGGTCGCGGCATTTTACGCCTTATTCGTCGGCTTTGTCGTTTACCGTCAACTGAAAATCAGCGATTTGTACCGCGTATTGATTTCCGCAGGGAAAATGACCAGCGTCGTGATGTTTTTGGCCGCAGCGGCTATGGTATCGTCGTGGCTGATCACCGTAGCCAATATCCCTGCCGAGCTCACCGACATGCTCGGTCCGTTAATAGAGAATAAATTGCTGCTGCTGATTGCAATCAATATCCTCGTATTGCTGGTCGGTACCGCAATGGATTTGACGCCTACGGTGCTTATCCTGACGCCGGTACTGATGCCGATCGTTACCGCTGCAGGCATCGATCCGGTTTATTTCGGTCTTTTGTTTATCCTGAATAACTGTATCGGCTTGTTGACACCGCCTGTAGGCACCGTACTGAACGTGGCGGCCGGTGTCGGAAAAATCAGCATGGAGGACATTATGAAAGGCGTTTGGCCGTTTTTGCTGGTCGAGGTCATCGTACTTATCCTGCTCACTTTGTTCCCTCAGCTCGTACTGGTGCCTTTAGACTGGTTAACCTAGGGTGATAAATAGAGACAGGTGATAGGGCGATTCATCATGAAACACAATTGACAAAAGTGTATCTAAATTTTATAATTGTATACAAAGAAATTATATGTATACAAATCGGAGGTACAACCTATGATCCTTCCAAATCAAGTGAAAATTATTGAAATCGGTCCGCGGGACGGTTTGCAAAATGAGAGCAAAAACCTGGATACCGAGCAAAAGGTAGCGCTTATCAAGCAGTTGGCCGCCTCCGGTTTTGATGAAATTGAAGCCACTTCCTTCGTTCATCCTAAATGGATTCCCAATCTAGCGGATGCCGAGCAAGTCATAGCTCAAACGAAAGATTTGCCGGTTACGCTGTTTGCTCTAATCCCGAATGAAAGGGGTTATGAGCGTGCCGTCAAATCCGGCATCCACGGTGCGACTTTTGTATTGTCCGCAACGGATTCGCACAGTCTTAAAAATTTGAACCGAACGACGGAAGATTCCATTCAGGAATTGAAAATTCTCGCGTCAAGAGCAAAGCGGGATGGCCTGTACGTAAGAGCTTCCGTTTCCACCGTTTTCGGATGCCCGTTCGAAGGTATAACAAGTCTCGAACGCGTGTTAAAAGTCGTGAACGGGCTTGCCGCCTCCGGTTTTGAACGAATCGGATTATGCGACACGATCGGCATCGCCAATCCGTATCAAACGTTCGATTATATGAGCGCACTGAAAAAAGAATTTGCGGAAATCGAATTTGAACTGCACTTCCATAACACCTATGGTAGAGGCTTGGCTAATGTTATTGCAGGCATTGAAGCGGGTATATACGCTTATGACAGCAGCATTGGAGGACTGGGAGGATGTCCATATGCTCCCGGAGCCACCGGAAACATTTCCACGGAAGACCTGGTAGATATGCTGCACTCCATGGGGATCGAAACGGGAATTGATTTTATGAAATTGCTGAAGGCCTCGGATCTGATAAACGATTACTTCAATAAACCGTTGGATAGTCAATTGTGGCGCGTTAAGCATAATAAATAACTGCAAGTCATAACTCAGATTGACTTTAAGGAAGTGATGGAAAATGGATACGGCCAACAATCAAAAATTGCCTTTAGAGGGTATCAAAGTAGTGGAGATGGGATCCCTCATTGCAGGTCCCTTTTGTTCCCGGATACTAGCTGAATTTGGAGCTCAGGTTATTAAAATTGAACCGCCGCAAGGCGGAGATCAAATTCGTAAATGGCGGAAATTACACGATAACGGGACTTCTCTTTGGTGGTATATTCAATCGCGGAATAAAAAATGTATTACACTGGACTGCAGGTCTGAAGAAGGGCTCAATATTGCCAAAAAGCTGCTGAAAGAAGCGGATGTCCTGATTGAAAACTTCCGACCCGGCACCATCGCTAAATGGGGGCTGACTAAAGAGGTTTTGGAGCAATTGAATCCGCGGCTGATTACTTCTCATATTTCAGGATATGGCCAGAATGGTCCTTATCATGATCGTCCCGGTTACGGTGTGATCGGCGAAGCCATGGGCGGACTGCGTCATTTAACGGGGTATCCTGATCGTCTTCCGACAAGAGTAGGAATCAGCATAGGCGATTCCGTAGCTTCCTTGTATTCCGTCATCGGTATTTTAATGGCACTGTATAACAGGGACGTTCACTCAGGAAAAGGTCAAGAAATCGATGTTGCTTTATATGAAGCGATTTTTAGTTTAATGGAAAATATGGTGCCTGAATATCATAAAGCAGGGGTTATCCGTGAAAGAACGGGTTCCATCCTGCCTGGCATCGTTCCTTCCAATCTATATAAAACCAAAGACGAAAAGTACATTGTTTTGGCCGCCAATGGCGATAATATTTTTCAGCGGCTGGTGCGGGTGATGAAAAGAGATGACTTGGCGGGAGACGAAAGATTTTTAACCAACGATGGACGGGTAAAGCATGCCGATTATCTTGAAACGCTTATTAAAGATTGGGTCATGTCGTATAATTTTAACGAATGTTTGGAGCTGTTGAATAACAACGGCATACCGGCGGGCGCCATCTACAATATTGAAGATATTATGGCTGATCCTCATTATCAGGCGCGCGATATGATTTTGGAAATGGAGCACCCGGATATCGGCAGCTTAAAAATGCCCGGCATCGTGCCGAAACTAAGCGAAACGCCGGGAAGAGTAGAGTGGCTGGGACCGAGACTGGGCGAGCATAATGTCGAAGTGTTCAAAGGGATCGGATTAACGGATGATCAAATAGCCAAGCTGCAGGAAAAAGGCATTATATAAAATTGGGCCTGCATGAATCATAAGACCATCTTTTTGCTAAGGGTTAACCGGCAGGAAGATGGTTTTTGGCTTGTTATTAAAGTCGATAGGCTGGGCCCCAGCGAGATAAAGAACGTGTGAATTCGTGGTTCATGTTCAGGTTCTTTTATTTTCATCGTACTCTCCTTTTTTAAATAAGCCGGCGATAGCTCATACATACATTTCTCCTCCAGCAGTAAAGACAGACTGACAAAAGTAACTTTTGCAGTCTCTCGCTTTTAATCATTTGGAAGCAGGCAGCTCGATTTTTATTTCCAATCCCTTGATGTATTGATTTTCTTGTACATTTTCCGTGAAGTCATCCTTGATTACAAATGGCTTTACAATCAAATAGTTGGTCGTCCCAGGAGTTGATCCGTATAGGCTGTCAAACTTCAGGCGGTTCGCTTCAATCACACCCTCCCCGTTTAGGGCAGGCAGTTGGCGGCCTTGATCGTCAAATACGGCTGCACCGATACGAATTAGCCTTATTTCATCTTTTGGCTCTAAAGCGACCACGTTGTTCAATGCCATGGAGGTGGAAAAGCGAGTAGTCACCGGTGTTACCTGTAGGTCGTTGACAGAAAAAGTAAGCTCATCATTGGCAGCAACCGCATTGGGATGCACGCTTACGATATTATCCGTGTGTTTATGGAAGGGGAGGTCCAGTTTAAACTCATGGTCGATTCCTTCGAGAGTGATCGATACCTCCGCGTTGAATGAATCGGGAATAGAGCCCGTGCCGAACGGATCTAGTACCTGTTCAAAGATCAGCAAGTTAGGATGTGCTTCCCCGGCACTTCCGTAATATAAGCCTTTCAGTATTATACCTGAATCGTCTTGTCTTTTTCCATCTATAGTGAAGCCTATATTCTGGATTGCGCTGCTGAGTTCTACGACCTTTTTTCCGTTATTATATTCGCCGTTGTGCAGATTCGGGGCCGTTACATTAAGCAGAAAAGCGGCCCGGCTTCCGTCGAACACCGTCTCGGTCACCTCAAGCTTGACATCTTTATAAGAAACATTGCTGTTCATGGTGGAGGCAAGCCCGATGTCGCCGGCATTTCGGAGTCCGATGTCGGCTTCAATAGAGCTGAAGATACTTCCTATGAAAGGAATATTCTTGAGCGAAACCGCCATAACCGGGGACACAAAGCCCGAAGCGAAGATCACCGTTCCAAAAATGCTTGCTGCTGCAATGACGGAGGCTGCGCGGCGAAGTCGTGAACGTTTCGGTCTTATTGTTCTCGGGACAGAGAGCTCCGAGAGCGAAGCGTAGGTCTCATCCAGACGCGATCGGACAAGCGATGACATAGCCGTATCTGTGGTATGCCCCTTTTTCAATTCGTTCTCGAGTTTAAATCGATCCATAGTACATCTTCCCTTCACGAAGTAATGTTAAATTTTTCAGAAGCGTATCGCGCGCTCTGGAAAGGCGCATCTTGGCGGCACTTTCCGAGATGTCCAGGGCACTGGCCACCTGCCGAAGCGGTAAGTCTTCAAAGTAGTGAAGAATCACAACGATCCGCTGCTGCTCTTCCAGCCGGTCCACGGCATCCCTCATATCCACATGATCGTAATCGTCGGAGGCCGCAGGAGTCTCCGGGATTTCTGCATAAGCTACAGTGCGGGAGCGGCCTGCGAGAATGGTGTTGCATTCATTGATCAGAATTCGGAAGATCCAGGTCTTGAAATATTTTGGCTCACGAAGGGAATGAATCGATTTATAACCCTTCATGATGGTTTCCTGCAGGACATCCGCGACATCCTCATCCTTTCTAACAATGGATTTGGCCATATAATGCAAAGAGTTTTCCAGATGCTTAACAAGATTGATAAATGCATCACTGTCGCCATCTATGGCTTGAACGGCAAGTTTTGTCAGATTCACTTTGAACACTCCTTTCATTCTTGTTTTGTATATACATTAGTTAGACTGGTCCGGCCGGTATATGGTCACATCTATTTTGACGTGATCTTTTCAAGAAGTGTTTCACACTTCGCATTTAAGAGGTACTTTGGTTTTTGGATCAAAAGTAACGTGATTAGACGAGAGATGATGAGTTTGACAATTATAGATTACAACTGTAGTATAAGATTACGTAAGTAATCAATGTATGAAAAGGAGGGTAGGTTAAACAGTTTCCGCATTTTATATTTTGATGAATCGCTTACCGGCCTGATGAGCGGTTCGCATACGCGTCTACATACAAGGTATTGGCGGCAGGCGCGGTGCTGCTGAACAGCTCGATTGAGGAGCTCGACGAAATGATCACCTATTCCGGCGATGACTTGGTTACCTGTTCGCCCATTACGGAAAAGCATGTGTCAAGCCGCGATACTCAGGATGCCGGCTACGACAACTCACTTATTGCACAGGCTGCCAAGGTTGCGCTGGACGCCTTGAAAGGAGAGTGCCTTATGAAGAATGTTCGTCATTTCATTTGCATGTTACTTTTTCTATTCGTTCTGACGGGCTGCAAAGAGAAGAAGCTTCAACCGGAAGACGTGCTCGCAAGCTATATCGGGTATTGGCAGCAGGGACAATATGAACAAATGTACGAACTGATCTCCGAATCGGCCCAAAACGCGATTACGAAGGATGAATTCGTCACTCGCTATCGTTCCATTTATGAAGGAATCGGCATGAGCAACCTCAGCGTTTCCGCCGTTGTTCAATCCGACGAAGCGGAAGATGATGCATTGGACACGAAGATGTTCCCTTATCAGCTTAAGCTGGACACCGCGGCAGGGCCGATCGCTGTTGACGGTGCCATGCCCATCGTGAGGAACAAAGAAACGAATCAGGAATGGAAAGTGGCATGGAAGGAATTCTTGCTCTTCCCGTCCATGGAAAAAGGAGATAAGGTGAACGTACATACGTTGAAGGCGGAAAGAGGAGGCATCTACGACCGGTTTGGCCGGGAGCTTGCTTCAAACGGAAGTATCGAAGTGCTGGGGATCGTTCCGGGGCAGATGGTCGATGCGAGGGAGGAAACAATCGCCAAGCTCGCGGAGAGGATTGAAGTTCCGAAATCGTTTATTCAGGAAAAACTCGCGGCGTCATGGGCTAAAGACGATGCTTTCGTACCCATCATGCATGTGACGGGAGATCGGGTTAAGCTTGATTTTAGCGATTTGCAAGGGGTCACCAAGAGAACTAAGAACGCAAGGGTATATCCATACGGTGAAGCCGCCGCTCATTTGACCGGGTATATCCGACAAGTCACTTCCGAGGATATCGAAAATCATCCGGACAAACAGTTCGGTCCTGCCGACGTTATCGGGAAAGCGGGAATGGAGCAGATTTACGAGGAACGCTTAAGGGGGCGGGACGGCGTCCAAATCACCATCGTCAAAGCGGACGGACAGGTGAAAGCAATTCTTGCCAAGGTCGAGCCGATAGATGGAGAGGACATCCATACGACGATCGACGCGCTGCTGCAGGATACGATGTATCGATCGCTAGACGGTGACGCGGGAACGGGAGCTGCCATTCACCCCCGAACGGGCGAGATTTTTGCCTTAGTCAGCAGTCCGGCCTACGATCCGAACCTGTTTATTCAAGGGTTATCTCCGGAGCAATGGAATTCGTGGAATGAAGATCCCAGGAAGCCGCTATTAAACCGATTTACCAAACTGTACGCACCCGGCTCCGTATTTAAACCGATCACCGCGTCTATCGGATTACAGCTTGGGGTAAGCTCGGTCAATGAGATCAAGACTATCGATGGATTGCGGTGGGCGAAAGATGAAAGCTGGGGCAGCTATTACGTGAAACGGGTGAGGGATGTTCCCGTTCAGAACCTTACGGAAGCTATCGTAAACTCGGACAATATTTATTTGGCTCAAGAGGCCATCGAAATCGGTACGGACCATTTCAGCAGGGAGGCACAAAAATTCGGGTTTGGAAAGCCCTTGCCGATTTCGTATCCGTTTCCCCAGGCGAGTCTATCGAACAATGGTATAACCAATGAAATCCTGTTGGCCGATTCCTCCTACGGACAAGGAGAAGTCGTTATGAGTCCGCTGCACCTGGCTTTAGCCTATACCCCATTTATCAATGGAGGGGAACTGATCACGCCGGTACTGGAGCTTAAGGAAGGAGAGCAACCTTTGGGGAAAAAATGGGGAGACCCGGTTCTGGCTCAGGAAACGGCCGCAGCGGTTAACCGGATGCTGCTTGAGGTTGTCGAAAATCCCAAGGGTACAGGACACGGGGCACATCTAAAAGGTCACCGGATTGCGGGGAAAACCGGTACTGCGGAGTTGAAAAGAAGCAAAGAGGAGAAAGGCCAGGAGAACGGTTGGTTCGTGGCTTATGATGCGGATCGGACAGACATATTGATGGCCGTCATGATCGAAGATGTGCAAAATCGCGGCGGGAGTGCTTATGTCGTACGTAAAACGGCGCCTGTTCTCAAAGCGTACATGGAGGGCCTGTATTAAGACGTTAGTTTGATAAATCGACAAAGAAATGCGATAGTTAGTAGGGTACCATTGTAAAGGTTGAAGGAAGGAGACAGGCAGCATGTTTTTTTCGATGTTTGTGATAAGTGTCATCGTTTCTTTTTTTTCCACCGTGGGTATTATGCTGATTAAAGCCATCTTCCGAAAGCAGCTTACGGCCAAATGGCATTATAATATATGGTTTCTTTTGTTATTTGCCTTAACGATTCCGCTGATCCCGAGTCATATTTTTCAATTCGGAACGGTTTTTACAGGCTTCGACGGGAGTCTTTACGATACACTTGGCGGTTCTGCAACCGACTCCGGAAATCAAGAATTCGGAAATGCGTATTGGCTGCAGGATTTCACGATTTCCGTAAATCGCGCCGCTCCGCCATTGCTTCAGATCATAACCGCCGCAGTGTGGCTTATCGGGATGTTCGCTTTGGCTTTGTTAACCATGCATTCTTGGCTCAAAATCAGGGATATGAAAAATAGGTCCCGTCGCGTATCCAATCAAGAGGTTTTAGACTTGTTAGAGCGGTGCAAACAGCAACTGCATATAGATAGAGAATTGATTGTCCTGGAATCGCCGCTTGTAAAATCTCCGATGATGATTGGTTTTTTTAAGACGTATCTTGTGTTTCCAGTCCGATTCGCCGAATGGCTTTCTATGGATGAAATCAAATATATTTTCCTGCACGAATTGAATCACTTAAAAAGCAAGGATAATATCACGAATTATGGGATCGTCGCGTTTCAGCTCATTTATTGGTTCAATCCGCTCGTTTGGATTGCCTTTAAAAAAATGAGATTGGATCGTGAAATCGCCTGCGATATCGCTGTGCTGCAATCATTGGACGACCATTGCCACGCCGAATACGGCAATACGATTATCAATTTTGCGGATAGAGCGTCACGGCCTATGAATTTCGCTTTGGCAAGTCAACTCGTCAGTCCAAAAAGCCAAATCAAAAAACGCATCGAAACGATTGCCAGCTTTCGGGCCGAATCCAAGCGGTTGAAAATCAAAAGCATCGCTGTATTTTTGCTTGCGGGTATCTTCGTTTTAAGCCAGATTCCGTTCGTTTCCGCGATGGCCCGTGACAACGACCACAACGATCAACGCTATTCCTTTACTGGCGATCGTACCGTTTACGAGGATCTAAGCTCCTATTTTTCCGGTTATGAAGGAGCTTTTGTATTATACGATATGCAAGCCGATCAATATCGGATTTACAACGAACGGAAAAGCACCTGGAGGATTTCCCCGGATTCCACTTACAAAATTTATAGCGCTTTGATGGGTTTGGAGTCCAACGTCATTTCGGACCAAAACTCCTTCATCGAATGGAACGGCCAGACGTATCCATATGAGGCATGGAACAAGGATCAAAATTTGTTTACGGCGATGAAGAACTCCGTAAATTGGTATTTTCAGGCTATGGAGAGCAGGATGGATCGTAGTAATCTGCAGGCATATATAAAGCAAATGGGTTATGGGAATGCCGATATTTCCGGTGGGCCGGAGCCGTTTTGGCTGGAATCTTCATTAAAAATATCTCCTGTTGAGCAGGTGCAATTTCTGAAGGCATTGTATACAAACCAATTCGGATTTCAGGAAAAACATATCGGGACCGTGAAAGCTGCAATCAAATTGGAAGAAAGAAATGGTGCCCATCTTTCAGGCAAAACAGGTACAGGTTCTGTGAATTATAAAAATATAAACGGATGGTTTATCGGATATGTAGAGAACCATGGGAACACCTACTTCTTTGCCACAAACATTCAAAATGAAGATCACTCGAGCGGTAGTAAGGCGGCGGAAATCACATTAAAGATTTTGAGGGATAAGGGTATATATTCATGATCTCTAGGCTGTTCCGCCGAACATTGACATGGGAGATTTCCGAAGATAGCATGTAAACTACATATGGAATGGATGAGGAGGATAGGGATGTCTAAACAAGTGCCAAGAATTTCGGAGGCAGAATGGGAAGTCATGAGTGTGCTATGGGAAAAGGCCCCCCAAGCCGCAAACGAAGTCATCCACTCCTTGCAGGAAAAAACGGATTGGAAACCAAAGACGATTCGTACTCTGTTGGATCGGCTGGTCAAAAAACAGGCCGTCGGCGTCAATCAGGATCAAAGGGTTTATACCTTCTTTCCTCTATATACGCAAAGCGAATGTCAACGCGCCGAAACGCAGTCTTTTCTTAAACGAATTTATGGCGGGACGATGAAATCGATGCTGGTTCAGTTTTTCGAAGAGCAAACTTTGACCGAGGAGGAGATCAAAGAGCTGCGCTCCATTTTGCATGAAAAATCCGATAAGCGTAAAACATGAGGCTGAGCAATAAAATGAATAACGGAAAGCGAAGGACGCACTCTAACCCTTAAAACGGGAAAGATGGCGTCCACTTTTGTTATGGGGTGGTTATTTTTAGGGAAAGGAATTACAAAAAGATAGTCCTTTCGAGCAATCTTTTTCCTGTTTCTATATTTAGCCGCCGTATATTGTCTTTTATGAACTTGGTATCACGGGATTGATGATCCATTGTATAGGACGTCATGGACCTCACCAAAGCTTAGCCTTGCAAAAGGATAATCAAATTCTAGTTACTGTGGCTGCAGGAGAACATAGAGGTGTTTATCCGGCTGACTCAAAGGTTCGAGAGCCGATATTAGTAATGGATATGAAAAATAAGCCGCGAGGACCCAGTTGTATGATAGGATTTGGTGTCCGCGGCGCCTGACCCGTCAGTAAATATCTATGCCCTCTAAAAAGATAAGAATTTGCAAAGCGAGATGCGCTTCATAAAAATCTTTGGAAATCGTCAGGTCCAGATGACTAATTTCTTGTATTCTTTTTAGTCTATACCTTGTTGCGCCGATAGAAATATGCAGATCCTGCGATGTGCTTTGGATGTTTCCCTGGTTCTCTAAATAATAGAACAGCGTTCTTAACAATTGGTTGTTATTTTTTTCATCATATTCCCTAATGCCTAGCAGCAAGCTGTCGGCAAATTTTTTTAATTCATCCGTATTTTCAGGATTGATCAGTTTGGAGAAGGTGCTGAGCTCCTCAAAAGAAACGATGCTTGAATTTTTCTTCCGAACCGTTAGCAATTGGACGGCCTTTTGCGCTTCTTCGTATCCCCTTCGGTAATCTTTTATGTTTTCACAAACCGAACTGATACCAAATGTGATTTTAATCTCTTTATATTTACTCTGGATCGCTTTCATTAGCAATTGCGCCAACGGTTTTGCTCCGATGCCTGACTTTTCAAGCAATTCCAGCGGGATTAAAGCGACGATATGATGGGACTTGCTTGTCAAAAGGCATGAAGGATGTGACCCGAAGCTTTTGATTTGAGTATGAATGGTATCGATGATCTGAACTTGTAATTCTTTCGTCTGGTCGGCATTCGGATCATTGAAAATGAATTGAACGAGAAAGAGGTAATGCGGCAGCTCTAAATTGTATCCCATTAATTTTGATCTATAGGTTAATTCATCCGATTGGCAATTCTCTTTTAGAAGTTCGATGAACAACTCGTTTTTTAAGCGATGCTCCGCTTCCATTCGAGTGATGGTTTGCAGCATTTGGATGGAGCAAAATTTCGCAGCTGCTTCCAATGCAGAAAACTCCGTTTCATCAAACTCTCCGGAATCTTTAATTAAGGAAATATAACCAAATAGGCCGTTTTTGGTATGAATAGGACATATTAGACGTTCATGCGACCAACCGGTACCTTCTGAAAACGTATAATGGACCGGCTGCTTGATATCTTTCAACTGCTCGGAGAAAAGAATATGATTTTTAAATTTAATCATATCCAGCATGTTGTATTTAAATAAGCCAAAGGATTCGATGAGCTTGAAGTTTTTATCTTCCAGGGCAACGCCAAGATGTAGGGTTTCGCCTAAATATTTGATAATGGAGGACAGCTCCTGACCCTGGATTAAAATTTCGGATAATTTTTCATTAAATTTCAACAATCTTTTATAAACATCCCGCTGCTGTTCTATTTTAAGAAATGGGCTATTGATTTCTATCATTTCTTGACTATCCTGCTCCAGTTGATCAAGCAAGTCCTTCTCATCCCATTCCTTTGCAGGCTTGGCAATCATAAGGCAATGTTCGTCACCCTTCCCAACGCATTTGATCTCTTTCACAATAATATCCCTGCCATAATGTTCGGATGCATATCCCCCGATAAACCCGATTAATGTATGACAAACGGGCTCATGATGTACGCCAAAATGCTTCACATGCTGTTCGGCCTCGTAAGAGTTATGCCAGTACCCTTCGGCAAAGTATTCCCCGGTATTGTGATTATATATAATTTGAGCATTGTGAGATAAATAAGCTCCGGTCATTTTAGACATTTGCGGGCCGGCATGGAACCATTCAAAGGGGGATTCCAGAGAAAAAAGCGCTTTCAAATTTTTAGCAAACTCTTTACCGTAATGTCTGCCGTACCGCAACAAAATCTTTTTGGCTTGATCCATTCCTAACGACCTAATCAGATCTCGGCGCAGTATGCCCATGGCATCCGCTCCGACCAAAATCATTCGCTGATCCTTGAGATGAATTTTTCCAGTAACTGCATCGAACGTAATATACGAACTGAAGTCAGAGTTGTTAAACATCCATGATCACCGCTCCTAAGCAACGATAAACTAATTGTACAAATAATATAGCATCATTTTATACAATAATGCTAAACAAAATTGATAAATTCTTCATTTGATTTTGATTGGTATGAATATGGAGTAATGATATTGTTCCTGATACAATCAATTACAAGGATAAGGTAATTAATGGAAATATCGAACGAGACATATTGAGGAGGTGAGGATCTTCTCGGCCTTGAGAATCCAGTCGAAGCTGTATTTCAACAGCATCTAGATCCAATCTGCTGGTCACCAGGGCCAGCAGAGTACCTTTCGAATCAGCCTAAGTATAATGAGGTCTTATGAGGTCTTATCCATCTGATTTCCTATTACCTTTTTGAAAGGGTGAAGCGCATGGAAAACAGGAGGTTTTGGGTTTACGAAAATAAACTGTTGCTTATTCTATCATTGGGATGGGGATTTTTATTTTTCGATCGGCTGGCCGTTAATTTTTTGATGCCGTTTATTATTAAAGATGTACCTATGACCAATACCCAGATTAGTTTGATTATTGCAGGATTTTCTTTGACTTGGGCACTGGGAGGTTATTTTGGAGGTTATTTTGCGGATCGTTTGGGAAAGAGAAAGGTATTTTTAGCAATCTCGGTTTTGCTTTTTTCTCTTTGCTCGTTTATGACAGGCGTGGTGACAGGCTTTCTCTTCTTGCTCTTCATACGTATGCTTATGGGTTTGGTTGAAGGGCCATTCTTTCCTGCAGGCGCATCCATTTTAGCAGTGGAATCATCAGAATCGCGGCGCGGCTTCAACCTGGGATTTCTACAAAACTTTTCATCGAATTTCCTGGGCGGTGTTTTAGGACCGATCGTTCTTGTATCGTCCGCCATGGCCATCGGCTGGAGAAATACGTTCTTACTCACATTAATTCCCGGCCTGATTATAGCATTCTTGATATGGAGATATATCCGGGAACCGAAAACCTCTAATGAATCCGAATCCATTTCAACCGATGGGAATACAAAGGACGAAAACGTCCGTGTCAGGGATCTGTTGAAATACAGAAATATCGTATTATGCGTCCTTATCGGTATTTTCTTTATCCCGTGGTATACTCTGCTTTTTACTTTTGCACCTCTTTATTTGATTCAAGCTAAAGGAGTTTCGCCCGATATCATGAGTTACGTCATGTCAGCAGTCGGTATAAGCGCGGCCGTATGGGGATTTGTTGTACCGGCGCTGTCTGATCGCTGGGGAAGAAAGCCCGCGATGATTACATTTTCATTCATTTCCATGCTAGGCCCCTTAGCGATCATATTTTTCAACGGTCCATTTTGGATGTTGATGATCCTTGTGGTTATCGGATGCGCAGGACCGGGACCCATGGCTCTGTTTATGTCGATCATTCCGGCTGAAACTATTCCTCGGAAATATATTGGGGCAGCCGTGGGATTGACAATGGGTGTCGGCGAATTAATAGGCGGAGTTGGAATCGTATCGCTAAGCGGTGTCGTTGCCGACCATTACGGGATCATGGCTCCGTTGTTGATGTCAGCGGCATTTGCTCTTATAAGTGCTTTGCTCTCGTTGCTTTTAATCGAAACGTCGCCGATTAAGGTTAAGGCGAAAAGAGAAGTAGAGTTAGCATCATCTACTATATCAAACATTTGATCCGACTAATCTATAAAATGATGTTTTGCCGCAAAGGAGAGGATGAGGTTGAAGGCTGCCATATGGTACGGATTAGAAGATGTCCGGGTAGTAGAGGCGGATGAACCCGTCATCGGAGAGGGAATGGTTAAAATTGAGGTCGAGTGGTGCGGTATCTGCGGCAGCGATCTTCATGAATATGTATCAGGACCTATGACCATCCCCGTTTCTGAACCCCATCCATTAACAGGGCAGGTAGCTCCGGTGATTTTGGGTCATGAGTTTGCCGGCAGAGTGGTTGAAATAGGAGATCGCGTGACCCATTTGGCGATTGGCGACCGTGTAACCGTAGAACCGATTTTAACCTGCGGTACTTGTATTCATTGCCAAACCGGCCGTTATAATCTATGTCCCAAACGCGGATTTCATGGCCTTACGTCCAATGGGGGAGGATTTGCAGAATATACAACGGTACCGGATCACTTGGTACATAAACTGCCCGATAACATCTCATTTGAAGAAGGTGCGATCATTGAACCGGCAGCAGTGGCTGTGTATGCCGTTCGTTCAAGCAGCTTAAAGGTGGGAGATACATGTGCCGTATTTGGAGCCGGTCCCATTGGGCTGCTTCTGATCCAAGCCTCCAAAGCCGCAGGCGCAGCTAAAATTATTGCCGTGGAAGTATCGGAGAGCCGTTTGGCTAAAGCCCAAGAATTAGGTGCCACCCATTTCATTAACCCTATAAAAGAGAAAACGGTGGAGGCTATTCATCATATCACCGGCGACCTGGGTGTGGAGGTTAGTTATGAAGCCGCAGGTGTAGAAATCTCTTTTTTGGAAGCGCTTAACAGCGTTAAGCCGGGCGGGGAAATGGTCATCGTAAGCTTATGGGAAAAGGCGGTAACATTTAATCCTAATCTGCTTGTGTTAAACGAAAGGAGGATTCGATCTTCCTGTGCTTATCGGCACGTTTTCCCAGAGGTGATTTCGTTAATTGCCAATGGAAAAATAAATGCAAAGGGATTGATTACCAAAAAAATTTCATTAGATCAAATTGTGGAAGAAGGGTTTAAAAGCCTTTTGACAGATAAATCGCATTCAAAGATTCTGGTTACACCAAAAAGGGAAAATCTTTAATTAAATGATAGGAAGCCCGCTCAATTCTTAATTTACATAAGAAATGAGGGAATGAAGAATGAGATTACTGGAAAAGGTTTGCTTGATAACAGGTGCAGCATCGGGGATCGGAAAGGAGACAGCGATATTATTCGCCAAAGAAGGAGCCAAGGTGGTATTAACGGATATTAATCAAGAGAATGGCTTAAGAGTGGCAGAATTTATCGAATCCAATGGTGGTCGCGCTATTTTTATAAAGCATGATGTTTCCATAGAGAAGGAGTGGAAGTCTGTCCTCCAATCGGTTCTTCAAACCTATGACCGGCTTGATGTCGTTGTCAACTCCGCCGGGATTGGAAAATTTGCTGCGATCGAAGATACCACATTGGAGCTATGGCATAAAATTCTGGGCATCAATCTCGACGGTCCTTTTTTAGGTACCAAATATGGTATAGAAGCGATGAAGCAGACTGGCGGAGGATCCATCATTAACGTTTCATCCGTTGTTTCCTTGGTTGGTGATCCTGGACTGGTAGCTTACAGCGCAAGCAAGGGAGGAGTAGATCTGTTATCTAAATCTGCAGCTCTGTATTGCGCGAAATCAGGCACAGGAATCAGAGTCAATACGGTTCATCCGGCCTATATTCAAACACCGATGATGTCAAATATTGAAGATGTGGAATACGTCAAGTCTTTGCTTCCCATAGGTCATTTCGGCGAGCCCATCGATGTTGCCAACGGCATTCTTTACTTGGCATCGGATGAATCCAAGTTTACAACAGGCAGTCAACTGGTGATTGATGGCGGGTATTGCGCCCAATAGAATTGGCTTCGGCAGCTTGTAATCCATTGATCATACATTTCAACTAGAACATCCGGCTGTATAACCAATATAAAGGGAGGAATTTTGAATGAACCGGTTTGAATATCAAATACGTCACTGTATGGATGCGGTGGAGGAGCTGTTGACCAAAACGGAAAATCCATTGCACAGAGCCATTCTCACTAATTACCGAAGACACGTTCATCTTGAGGCATCCGGTCAATTTGAAAAGATTGTCGCCGAGGATATGATGGCGGACGATCCTGTTTATCGCGTGACTTGGGGTGAGAATCCTGTGGTTATCGAAGGAAAACAAGGGGTGATTGACTTTTACAACAGCGTAAAGGAAGCTGTTCTCTGGAATTCAGACGATCGCATTGCCGTTGCCGACTGGGGTATTGCCGATGAGCTTACCTTTCATCAGATAACCAAGGGAAAGGACCTGGCGAATATGGGCTTTCAGGTCGATGATTTGGAAGCGTATTACCATTTAAGCAGCCGGCAAGTCTTCCTGTGGCCATATGATGAGCGAGGAAGGCTGAAGGGTGAGCATTTATATGAAGACAAAACTAGCGTAAAAATAGAAAAAGTGGATCCCGAGGATTTAATCACACCACAACAAGTAAAAGCCATCCATCTAGAGATCCTTGACCAATTAGAGAAGGAAAAGGGTGAAAATTACTGGGTATATCATGGGCAGACAGCTGCTAAATAAAGAAGCCTGCTTTTTCAGAGATGCTTCCATTGGCTGTCGTTGTTGATGATAGGATTACACCGTAACCAAGGAGGAATGGAGTATGTCCGAAACGTCCGATAAGAAGATGACGGCGCCGCCGTCCGCTTACAAGATTGTCGATATTCCCGAGCCCTATGCCGATGTGATCAAGCGTCATGGCGTCGAGGGCAAGTTCGTAGCGGGGCAGGAAAGCCCGTGGGTTCCGTTCGGCGACAACGCTGCGATTCGCCACCTTGCCTTTGACGTCCGCAACAACATCTACAGCAACATTCTTTGGATCAAGTCGCCGGGCGTGATCGGCACGCACAGGCACAGGGGGACGGTAGTCATGCTCTGTCTGGAAGGCGGCGTGCGCTATCTCGAATATGACTGGGTAGCGGGTCCCGGAGACTTCATCTACGAAACACCAGGAGAGACGCATACGCTAGTAAGTGACCACCCGGACGGCGTCAAGCTGTTCGGCTGGCTTCAAGGACCGATCGAGTTTTACGACGAGAATGCCATTTTCCTCGAGACCGTTGATGTATGGTGGTTCATTAATCACTACGAAAGCTACTGCCGGGAGCATAACATCCCGATCAACAAGCAGTTGTATCTTTGATTGTCCGATGGTAGACACGGAATGAAAAAGTGAAAGTGTTAGCTGCCCAAAGGTGGCTCCTGTATCGTCAGGGGTCATCTTTTTTGATTTCTATTCTTGCCGCTAGTGTTTATAATTTGTTAATAGTTTATTTAGATCGATTCAATAAGCCCTGTTTATAATGTGAAGTAAGGAAACGTTTCCCCTAATATGAATAAAGGAGTTCCGAAATGAAACTTAGCAAAAAAGCAGTTACCTTCCTCTCATTTACTGTCGGCGCGGCTATTTTTATATCTACAGCTTTTGCAGATATGGCTCTGGGCTCAGGCTATGACCGGTTAAAGGATGCCGTAAAAAACAGCGCCTCGCAGATGGAGAAGGGATTAAACAACTACACGATTGAGACGCTGATCACATTGAAGGATAACGATCAAACCTTGCTTCAAACCTCCATGTTCAATAAAACCGATAATGATAAGAAGGTATCCGAAAATTCAACAATGACCCAAATGTCAAGCGGCGAAACCACAGGCCATTACTCGTATGCCGATCCTAAGCTTTCGATTTGGAAAAACGGAACGGATAACAAATATTATGTGACGGAATTCCCCGAAGATATGAACAGGGGCCAAATGTACCAGTTTAACAACCCTTTTAACGAGAAGGGGGCGCCGGAGATCGAAAAGATCGTCGACGCGTTGGTCGGCAATCTGAAGGACTATGTGCAGGCGGAAGAAAGACCTGAAGGGGGACGGAATTACTCGGGAAGCTTGTCTGAGGCGCAAGTGCCTGCCGTAGTCAATGCCGTTGCTTCCTATGGTTTAAAGCAGTATATTAGCGACCAAAGCCGGATGGAAAGAAATTCGAAGCTGCCGGACATTGAAAGTGATGTTTTCGTTAAAAAAATAACGGGATCAGCTGTTGAGACCAAGGCGGGATTATTGGAAAATTTGACGGGTACAGTGATTCTTTCGGGAAAAGACAAAAACGGAGCACAGCATGATTTAACGCTGAATGTGGTACTCAAGCTATCCGACATCGGAAATACGAAGATTACAATGCCTGACCTGACAGGTGCAAACGTCGAGAAGGTAAGCGACTCGGGGGGCTTTAGCAGCAAGTATGTAGGGAAATACAAAAATAACATCATTATGGAGAAAGACGGGAAATTCGTAAAAATCGGCGAGAGATTCCTTGAAATCACGAGTGTGGAAAATAATAAAGTGACCGGCAAGTATTACGAAACCGTCAAGCCGGGATTCGAAGCCGAATATCCGGACAAGGTTAACTTTAATTTTGAATACGAACCAAAGAATAGGCCGATGTCTTTCTTTACTTATACCGATGCCAAAGGCGAGCAGAAAAACGGCGAGCTTCATCCAAGCAATACCGGAAAAGTTTATCTCCAGCTCGATATTGAGGTTTTGGACGAAAATTCATACAGATCTAACGTAAATCACGAATATTTTGACGGGGAATTTGTTCGCGTATTTGAAGAGTAATCGAAGGACCGTCCCTCAAGTGAAACTTCACTTGAGGGACAGCTATGTCATATATCGGAGGATGTTTTCGTTGACGAACAAAGCGATTGAAATCACCAGTCTAACCAAAGTATATAATAACGGCCGCGGAATTAGCGATTTGAATTTGGAAGTCGATCAAGGAGATATATTCGGTTTTTTGGGGCCTAACGGCGCAGGAAAGACGACCGCTATGAAAATGATGGCCGGACTCATGAAGCCGGATCGCGGGGATGTGAAGATTTTTGGAGCCAGCATTTTTGAGGACTATGTGAATGCCATGAAGCATGTGGGCTGTATTATCGAGACAGCGGAGTCGTATCCTTATTTGACGGCTAACGACAATTTGAAGTTGTTCGCCAGGTTTTATCCGCAGGTCGATCAGAAAAGAATGGACGAATGTCTCGAAATGACCGGCATGTTAAAATACAAAAATGAAAAATCAAGAAAGTTCTCGCTGGGCATGAAACAAAGGCTTGGGGTGGCGGCAGCGATTCTTTCTAATCCCAAGCTGTTAATATTAGACGAGCCTTTGAACGGATTGGATGTCGAGGGGATGCTGGATATGAGGAAAATGATTAAACGGCTTTCTGAAGAAGAAGGCACGACATTCTTTATTTCCAGTCACCTGATTCACGATGTGGAGCTGACCTGCACCAGAATCGGAGTCGTTTACGGGGGAAAGCTGGTCAATGTGGATTATACCCACAACATCCTTTCCAATTATTCTTCCCTTGAAAATTATTTTGTCAGCGAGGTGGACCGAAATGGCAGGGTTTAAGGCTGCTTTTCTTAATGAAACCGTCAAGCTTTTGAAAAAGAAAAAATTGATAGCGGCCGCCATTTTATCCATTCTTGCCGTTTTGGTTGGACAAATTGCCGTAACGGCCATTAAGCATGGCCTTGGATTAAGAGTCGTCGGCGGTACCGAATTTCCTTTAGTGGTACTATCGATGTTTACTTATACGATCCTGCCTCTTTTTGCGACCTTTGTAGCCATCGATATGTTTAACGGCGAATTTTCATCAAACACCATGAAAATAACGCTCACCAGGCCTGTATCCAGATTTGGCGTATTTAGCGCGAAGGTTTTGAATATCGCCTTGTTCATTTTTGCGAACCTGCTTTTTGTCATGGTCCTTTCTTTACTGGCCGGGCTTATTTTTAATCCATCATCTGTCAGCCTGCTGGGAATCGTAAGGGTTGTAGGGTCATATACCGCAACGTTTTTTCCTGTATTTGTGTTTGCTCTTCTCGTCGTATTGCTGTCTAATATCCTTCGCGGAGGACTGGCGGTATTTTTTCTCTCCATTATTGTATTTATCGGGTTTAACTTTTTGGGCATCGTTTTTACCCATTTTTCAAGTTTTTTTATCACCTCCATGTTTGACTGGTACACGCTCTGGATTTCGGAAACGGTCAATGGGTTTAAACTATTTCGTCAGATCCTAATCATGTCAGGCTGTGGTATAATGTTATTTACCGCGGGTTATTATTTGTTCGACCGCAAGGATCTATAGAAAGGTCATCCAAATGCAATTAACCAAACGCTTTTTTACGATGAATGCGCTAACCGTGCTGGGGTCCATTGCATTAACCGTTTTAGCTGTCATTATATTTGTTGCCGCTTATACGAAAGTGTTTGGCCCGGAAGCGAGTATCAACGATTTCAAAAAAATCTTTGAAATCAGATCGGGAATTGGTGAGATCAAGAGGGCAGCGCAAGCCTTCGAGTTCGAACAGCTTCTGGACAAAGCATATCAGCAGGAGCTGTCCGAGCGGGTGAAGGCTTTGGGGGCTCATGCCGTTATCTTAAAAAACAGAGTGGTATTATATTCCACGGCCAAGTTTAATGGAATCGATATTGAAAAAAGCTTAATGCTATCCGACAATGCTTCTAACCTGGATACGCTGGAGCTCGACGGCCGAACGTATATGTTTGATAGAGCGGATTACAGCCTTCCAACGGGAGAAGAGGGCGTTTTATTGCTGCTTGCGCCGATCCGACTGAAAACGGGCTTTTACCTGTTTTTTGGCATTTTTACGGCCGGTTTTTTTATCCTGTCTTTTTTAATTTTGAACTTTTGGGTTTCCTACCGGTTCTCCCGCGGCATCATTACACCGATTTCCAGGCTGAGGAATGCCGCCGTCAAAATGAGTGAAGGCGATTTAAGCTTCGGGATTGCCGAAGATGGCGATGGAGAGGTCAGGGAGCTAAGCAGGACGCTGGAGCTTATGAGGATTAAGCTGAAGGAGTCTGTTTATCTGCAGCAGAAATACGATGAAAACCGAAAATTTTTGGTATCCAGCATCTCTCATGACTTAAAGACCCCTGTGACCTCCATTAAAGGATATATTGAAGGCATTATGGATGGGGTAGCCAACACGCCGGAAAAAATGGAGGAATACCTGGAGACGGCACGATCGAAGGCCATACTGGTGAATGCCATGATTGATGATCTTCTTTTGTACTCCAAGCTGGATTTGAATCAAATCCCTTATCATTTTGAAAAAACGAATCTGGAGCAATATTTCGAGGATTGCGTATCGGACCATCGCTATGAATATGAAAAAGCGAATATCAAACTGACGCTGATCAGCGAATTGAAGGAGACCGTCTTTATTTTTATCGATAGAGAAAGGCTGAAGCGGGTCATTCAAAATATTCTTGATAATGCCAAGAAGTACATGGAAAAGACGGACGGACAGGTTGATATCCTACTAAGGGAAACCCGGACATCCGCTATCATCGAAATCAGGGACAATGGAAAAGGAATTCCGGAGAATGACCTTCCCCATATTTTTGAACGATTTTATCGTGCGGATCCGTCAAGAAAGAGTGCGGACGGCAGCGGTCTTGGGCTGGCTATCGCCAAACAAATTGTAGAAGGGCATGAAGGAACCATTTGGGTTAGAAGCGCCCTCGGGGAAGGAACCCGCATGATGATATCTCTAAAAAAGGTATAGCATTTTTGGAGGTTATAATGAAAAGGATACTGATTGTTGAAGACGATCCAAGTATAGCCAATCTGCAGAAGGATTATTTGGAGCTGAGCGGCTTTTCAGTAAGGATCGTCAATAGCGGAACGGACGGTTTGAAAGCTCTGGAGAAAGATACGTTTGACCTCGTTATTCTGGACATTATGCTGCCGGGGATGGACGGATTCGAGGTGTTGAAAACGATCCGCGTTAAAGAGGACATTCCCGTTCTTCTTGTATCGGCCAGGGCGGAGGAAATTTATAAAATTAACGGCTTTGGCCTCGGCGCGGATGACTATATTACTAAGCCTTTCAGCTCCGGTGAACTGGTAGCCCGGGTCAACGCTCATTTGAATAAGTTTAATCGAATGAAAGAACGGTTTGGAAAGGTTGGCGAAGTCAGCAAGCTCCAGGTCAGAGGGCTGGAGGTCCAAAAGGACTCCAGAAGGGTGTTTGTGAACGGGAAGGAAGTAACGATGGCCCAAAAGGAATTCGACCTGCTGCTGTTTCTTTTGCAAAATGCCAATCGGGTATTCGGCAAGGAAGAGCTGTTTGAACGGATTTGGGGGATGGACGCGCTTGGCGATGCCTCTACGGTTACGGTACATATTGCACGGATTAGGGAGAAAATCGAGGAGAACCCGTCCAAGCCTCAATACATAGGAACGGTCTGGGGATCGGGCTACAGGTTTATGGTTTGACAACCGGATGCCTCAATGGTAATTATCGCTGCAAGGGCAGGGATTGCAGCATCTTATGCTATCCCGCGGCGCAAGGCGGATCGGAGAAGGCCATGAAAGACTCACAGAAAAAAGGAATAAAGCTCGTTGTTCCATGTTAAAGAGGTGATGAAGGATTAACTTTATCACCTCTTGATTTATATATATAGTCCTTTCTTTATTCACTTCAAATGACGCGGAATTTTGCGGATAAAATTAGCAAGCTACCAAAACAGCCAGACGATCCATGGTGCGACGCACAGTGTGATGAACGCGGTCAACATCATGGAAACGACGGCAATGGACCCGGAGACGGGACTATACTCTAACGCTTGGCGTATGCCGGCCGAGTGAGCGCCGGTTCCCAGAAGGATGCCGCGGGAGACGGGGCTTTGGAGGTGAAACCATTTGATGATCAGCGGACCTGCGATGATGCCGATCAGGCCGGTAATCAACGTGGCCAGTGCAGTGACGGTCGGAATGCCTCCGGTCAGATCGGAGACGGCCAGAGCGACAGGTGTCGTGGAGGAGTGCGGTGCAAGGCTGGATATGACTTCCTCCTGTAAACCGAACAGATGGGATAGTCCGGCCGATGTGACGATCGCGGCTAAAGCGCCGCAGCTTACGCTGGCGGTAATGATGTAAGCATGCTTTCGAAGCGTGTCGAGATTTTTGTATAAAATGACGGCAAGAGCGATGGTAGCGGGCTCCATCATGCCTGTAAGCCACTCGCCTCCTTGGTTGTAAGTTTCAAAGGAAACGCCTGCGGTCTCAACAAGCGTAATGACGGCAAGCGGCGTAACGAGCAGAGGAGTCAAATAAACCTTAGAATACCGGATATAAATCCGTTTGGATACCCAGTAAATGAAAATGGTGCAGCCCAGCCAAAACAAGGCATCCATCACGGCACCTGCCTCTCTTTTCGTGCGGACAGCCGCTGGCCTACGAGTCCACTGCTAAGCATGACGGCGAATACGCTAATCACGATAACGACGATAATAGCTAAACCATGATCTTCCAGCAAGCTTTTATAATTGATGATGCCTACGAAGGCTGGAATGAAAAACAGCAGCATTTCGGCAAGCAGCCATTTGGACCCCGATTCGACCCACTCCAGGCGAATGACCTTACTTTTCAGCAGCGCAAACAGCAGACCGATCCCCACGACAAAGCCAGGAACCGGTAAGCCGAACCATAGGACGATGACATTCGCTATTTTGGCTATCGCGATGAAGAACAACACTTGTACACCTGTAAACAACCATGATTTCATGGTTCGCCCCCCTTTCGCTGCAGCTTACAGTGAGTATACAAAAAGTGTTTCCATAGGTAAAATGAATTTATAGAATCAAAATCATTCCATTTATCTATTATTGTAACAGGGGGATACCGATGGAATTGCGTCACTTACAGTACATCGCAGAGATCGTAAGGTGCAATAATTTTACCAAAGCTGCAGAGAATTTAAATATTACGCAGCCGACCATAAGCAAAATGGTTCAAAATTTAGAAAATGAATTGAATGCGGACATCTTTATCCGCAGCGGCAGACAGATTCAATTGACGGATGTGGGCGAAGCGATCTACCAGCATTCCGGGCCGATTCTGAAGATGTTCGAAAATTTAAAAACGGAAATCCATGATTTGACTTTCCTGAACAAGGGCAGCATTCGAATCGGCTTGCCGCCCATGGCGGGTTCGAGTTTTTTTCCGGACGTGATTAAGCAATTCCAGGATCGTTATCCGGGCATCACGATGAAGATGGTCGAGGACGGTGCAAGAAAAATCGGGGAAAGCATTGAAGAGGGGCTGCTGGACGTAGGCATTTTGCTGTGGCCGATCGATCAAGCGGTATTCGATTCGTTTCCGATTGTGAAGGATCGGTTAAAGGTCTTGGTGCATCCCGGGCACCCGTTAGCGGAGAGGGAGCAAATTGAGCTGGCTGAGCTGGAGCAGGAACGGTTTATATTTTTTAACAATAATTTCGCCATGCATGACCGGATCAAAAACGCATGCCGTTCGGCGGGGTTCCTTCCCCGCATCGTGGCGGAAAGCTCTCAATGGGATTTAATCAGGGAAATGGTGAGAGCCGATCTCGGCATTGCGTTTCTGCCGGACACCATTTGCCGGTTATTGGATTTGAACACCGTAAGAGCGGTTTCTTTGGTGAATCCGGAAATTCCGTGGGAGCCGGTGATGGCCTGGAGAAGGGAAGGCTACCAATCGTTGGCCGCAAGAGAATGGATTACTTTTACGAAACAAATTTTTACCGGTGCCGTTTGATTGTTCATGCTATTCTTATCCATCAAAGGGAAGCCTCTATTTAAGATCAACAACATATATATTAGTTAATATGCGAATATCTTTTTCTATGATGTGAAATGGTGTATATTGGTAAAATATTGTACGTTTCTGTATGTCAACGAATATGATAATTGGTTAGGGAGTGATTAGATAAACATAAAAACCAAATTTTTAGTTTTTGTGGCTCTGGTGGCTGCTGTTGTTGTCGTGGTATTTAGTTTATTCCTAACAATTAATAAAACATCAACTGGTGCACTAATAACGGTCATTGAGGTAACAGCGGATAAAAATTATTTTACAGCTCAGGATGAATTGGGTAATTACAAACAAATTACGGCTACCCCAGAGTTAATGTCAAAAATAATGGTAAACCATAAATATTTTGTTCGATTTAATACGAATTTGTTGGGAAAATCAGTGGCAGAAACTATAGAAGAAATTGATCCTGAGAAGCGCGTTCGTTAAATTCATTTTAGGGTACAAAAATAGAAACTAAGGTTTAATTGCCGCATATCAGATATTTCTAAGTTTCCAAGAAAAAGTCACATCGAGCAGGTCGCCGTGGTGATCTGTCCGATGTGACTTTTTCAACTCTCGTTTCTAGTTATTGTCCGTAAAAATTAGAGTTCTAGACATCGTAGAAGCTTTTTTAGGCTCTTCGCGCTACTGGGTGGGTGGATGGCTATTAACGAGAGTCATAACCCTTCCGCTTGCTTGGAGAATCTCATAGGCAAAAGAAGCCGTCAAGAAGAGCGCTTGACCGCTCCTTTTGCCTATG
>NZ_JBVASZ010000014.1:0-130746 GCF_057814255.1 Paenibacillus sp. F024 | reverse complement strand
AACTTCATAGTAGAGCGACCTCCTGGATGATGGGTTTTTTGAGGCTATGACCTCGTGCGCAACCCCATCGTACCGAGGCGCTCGTTTTTTTGCAAAGATCAAATTATTCGTTCTACAGGAATTCTAATGGGAAACGATAGGGAAATAGTAATATTATTGCTCCGCTGACGGCAGCTTGGCAGAAAAAGAGTAATGACTCCTTTATGCTGCTTGTTAGGCTTTTTTATCTATAGCCCCAATATTGTCTGTATTGCCTTGTGGAACGTTCGCCACTTGACCGGGAGCATTGCACCGGAAATACAGAAGACTAACTCGGCGGCATTCTGGTGATCATGCGGTTCTACAACATTATTGGCACTTAGGATTCTATTTTAAACAAGGGACTGTTATTTACGTCAAATGTGTATTGAGTTGATGGAGATGTGTAATCCATATATGCAGCCATGATGTTTTTTTCACCTCATTGCCTAAGCGATTTGAAAATATATAGGCATTTGATGTACTCGTGACATGTTTGATGTACAAAGTTGTTATGAAATAAATAATGTTCAGTTACCCCACACCCCGTTGTCCAGCTTTTAATAAAATAACCTTGAGGTTAATAACTTTGAGGGGATGAGTGTGTCATATGAAAAAGCACAGCTCAAGCAAACAGTCATCAAAAAAGCAGCAGAAGCATGCACATGATCATGATTTTGACAACAGTACTAAATCGGCAAAAAAAGATGCGGATAAACATAATCATCGACATGAACGTGACTCCGATCATGTGGTTCGTAAAGATACATCCAAGAAATAGCCTTAAGCCCCGCGAAGGGGTTTTTCTTTTGCCGCAGGAGGCGCCAAGGCATAATTTTCCCCGGGGTAGTCCATTCTATGGATAGATCACAACACAGCTTACGGTTGGAGGAGATACGGATGATTCCACTGGATTCTTCATTGGAGAACCGCGAAGAGAATTTTGATCAGGTACGGCAATATTTGCATGGACATGAGTTTGCATTGGGCGGCAATTGGGATTATGGGCACGGAAGCTTTGACCGGCCCTTGGACGAGGGCCATAAGGTATGGCTTCGTATCCCGTTTCAGGTAACCCACGGTGTTCTGGACGGGGATACGGACACCACGGATGCGATCGTTCAAATCGGTACCCCGTTTGTGTTAAAGCACGTGTATAATGAAGGGCTGGACAAAGAAGCGCAAATGCGGGTGTCCGGCGCGCTGATCGATCAGTTCCAGGAACCGATGGATAAAGATGCCCAGGTCGAAGACAAGTGGGTCGGAAAAGCGAAATCGCTCCTTAGGGAGGTAGAGCAGGGCTGGAGGTAATGCGGGCGTCTTCCCTCGGCAAATGGCCGGCGATTGTGTGATCTTGTCCGCCTGACGGCGGACTGGAATCAGACACGGTTTACAGCGCGATAAAGAGCGGACAGCCCCTTTTACATAGGGGTTTTATGACAAGATTCGATTTTACCTCCATTTTATTTTTTATTAAGGTTTCTTTAAGGTTGCGGGTGCAATATGAATTACAAGAACAGCGAGAGTTAAGCAATCCTATTGAAATCCTGAAATCGAATAAGATGGAGGTTTGGTCTTATGGATAACAACAATTACAAGAACAACGACGGCAATTCGTTGGATGACTTCTTTCGTCGGGCGAATGATGGTTCCTCTGATTATAAGGAGAATGACAATAACGATAAGCAGGCGTTGAAAGAAGAACGGACTTCTTCTCATTACTTTTCTTACGGACCGTTTAAGCCCGGCGGCGAGGAGGCGGCCAAAGACAATACCGGGTCCGCTCCGGTGGAGGTCACACCGCCGAAGCCATTGCGGACTTACAGCTTTGGTTCGACGGTGGAGCCGAATACGGCCAACGGCGGTATGGGCGGCTGGCAGGCCGGCAAGCCGAAGCGCTCCGGAAGCTTCCGCACGATTTTCACGTCGTTCATGGCGGGAGTGCTTGTGGTTGGCTCACTCATGTTCGCTTCCGACAAAATGAACCTGTTTACCGGTGCGGAAGGCGTGATGAACGGAGGAGGCGGATCGAACGGCTCGATTCCTGCGGCAGCCTCGAACAATGGAGGCGTTCAGCCATCCGCACTGGACATCAATCGTCCGAACAGTGTCTCGAGCATTGTCCAGCAGGCAAGCCCGGCGGTAGTCAAGATCGAAACCAAGGTGAAGCCCAAAGCCTCGAGCCGCTCCGGCAATCCGCTGCTTGACGACCCGTTCTTCCGTCAATTCTTCGGAGATAACGGAGGCCGTCAGCCGAACTCGGATCAGCTGCAGCCTGGTGGGATGGGGACCGGCTTTATTTTTGAAAAGTCCGGATATATCCTGACCAACGAGCACGTGATTGACGGCGCGGATGAAATATTGGTTTATGTGCAGGGCTATGAACAGCCGTTTAAAGCGGAGCTTCTGGGTAACAGCTACGATCTTGACCTGGCCGCTTTGAAAATCAAAGGCGATAAAGATTTCCCGATGCTGCCGCTTGGCAACGCGGATAACCTGAACGTCGGCGACTGGGTGGTTGCCATCGGTAACCCGTACGGCTTTGACCATACGGTAACGGTGGGCGTGCTCAGCGCGAAGGAACGTCCGATCAGCATTCCGGACAGCAACGGAACACGCGAATACAAGCACCTGCTGCAAACCGACGCATCGATCAATCCCGGGAACTCCGGCGGTCCGCTGCTGAACCTGAACGGTGAAGTCATCGGTATCAATACGGCGGTCAGCTCCCAGGCGCAGGGTATCGGCTTTGCGATCCCGACCAGCACGATTTCTGCCGTACTGGACAACCTGAAAAACAACGTTGAAATTCCGAAAGAACCGGCTCCTTACATCGGTGTAAGACTGGGTGACGTACAGAAGGATTGGGTTGCCGACCTGAAGCTTGAGAATACCGATGGGGCGATCGTATCCGATGTGGAGCGGAGAAGCCCGGCGTTTACGGCAGGCGTTCGTCCTTATGACGTCATCGTGGAAGTGAACGGAGCCAAAGTGAAAACATCGGCGGAGGCCGTCAGCGCGATTCAAAAGCTGAAGGTTGGGGATAAAGCTAATATTGGCATCATGCGCGACGGACAGAAAATAAGCATAGAGGTCACCATTGGCGACCGGAACGCGCAGCAGCAGCAGCAATAAGGCGATTAAAGGCAGAGCGGACCCTTTCGGATGCTCTGCTTTTTTTCGCCCGCACAACGTTTCTCAAGAAGCGCGCAATTTGTTAAGATGAAAGAGAGAAGGTACATCGATCCATGATTTTGCAATAACGTTGAGGATGGTGCCAAGGGGACATGAGAGAGAAAATATTAGTGATTGACGATGATGAAAAAATCACTTCGATGCTGCGCAGAAGTCTGGCGTTTGAGGGGTACACGGTGCTGACGGCCAATCATGGCATGGACGGTCTGAAGCAGATTCTGGAGAATGATCCGGATACGGTCATTCTGGATGTCATGATGCCGCAATTGGACGGCTGGGAGGTTGTGCGCCGTATACGGGAGGGCGGCTCGGACGTGCCGGTGCTGATGCTCACCGCAAGGGACGAGATTGCAGACCGGGTCAAAGGGCTTGATCTGGGGGCGGACGATTATCTGGTCAAGCCGTTTGCGTTAGAGGAGCTGCTGGCCAGGGTGCGCGTGCTGCTGCGCCGTAAAGCGGCTGCCAAAACGGAACAAAACACCAACAAAATCCAATATCAGGATGTGTTTATGGATTTGGATACCCGTGAAGTTTTCCGGGGGGGTCAGCGGATCGAGCTGACGACCAAAGAATTTGAGCTGCTGTATTTGTTTTTGCAAAATCCAAGAAGAGTACTGTCACGCGACGTGATCATGGAAAAGATCTGGGGATACGATTACAGCGGGGAATCGAATGTGCTTGAGGTGTATATCGCCCTTCTGCGGCAAAAAACGGAGGAGCATGGGCACAAGCGGATCATCCAGACGGTGCGCGGCGCGGGTTATGTGCTGAGAGGAGAGGACTGACATGTCCGTTCGTATGCGTCTGACTCTGTGGTATACGGGCATACTGTCTGCCACACTGCTGCTGCTCGGGCTGGGGCTGTATTTCTTTTTGCATTATATTTATTACGACAGCCTTCAATCCCAGCTGCAGCAGCAGGCCGAAAGCGTCAGAACGCGGATCGTGCCGCAGTTGTCCTTGTCGGACAAGGGACTAACCCTGGAATTTCGCTACTCGGGGTCAGGACGTGATTTGCTCCGTTACAATAACATGTATTTTCAGGTCGTCAACCTGCAGAACGGAAACAAATTTTACTCTCCCAATCTGGAGGAGGCCCGGCTTAATTTCCCGGATATTCCGGCCAAGCAAATTTCATGTGTTCTGAACGGAGACTGCCAATTCGAGAAAATAAAAATTGACGGCTTGGATTTTCTGGTTTACTACACGCCGATTATCTCCCAGCGGGGAGAAGCGATCGGGATGATGCAGGCGGGGACCTACATTGAGCCTTACGAGCAGCTGCTGGCCACGCTTCGGCTGATCCTTACGGTTACGGCTTTGTTTAGCATCGTGATTGCCTCCTCGGTCGGCTGGTTCCTTGCACGCAAGGCGCTGCGGCCGATTGAGCAGGTTATTGCAGCCACCAACCAGATTGAAAAAGGGGCCGACCTCCAAAAAAGGATCGAGTACCATGGACCCAACGATGAAATCGGCGTACTCACCGAAACGATCAACGGCATGCTCTCCAGGCTGCAAAACGCATATGAGGAGCTGGAAGAGGCCTACAGAACGCAGCGGCGGTTCGTTTCGGACGCTTCCCATGAGCTGAGAACGCCGCTGACCACGATCCGCGGCAATGTGGAGCTGCTGGAGAAAATGTGGAAGCAAACGGCTCTGCAGGCAGGCCAGCAGGACAGCGAGCAGCTGGCGCTTTCCATTGAAGCCATGAAGGATATATCCGGCGAAACGGAGCGGATGTCGCGGCTTGTCGGAGACCTGTTGTCGCTTGCCCGCGCCGACGCAGGGTTCCAAATGAGCAAGACCGATGTCGAGATGAAGACGCTGCTGGATGGGGTAGCGCGCAAAGCGCAGCTGCTTCCGCGCACCGCCGACTTTATCGTAGGCGATCTGTCGGCCGGCGAGGGCGTATACGTCCACGGCAGTCCGGACTATTTACAGCAGCTGGTATTTATTTTTGTAGAAAATGCATTCAAATATACGGACCAGGGCAGTGTCAGATTGGATGCGCTGCTTCACCAAGACCAGATCGGGATCCGCATAGCGGATACGGGAATCGGAATGGATAAGGAAGAAGTACCATATATTTTCGAACGGTTCTACCGGGCGGATCCGTCGCGCGGCCAAAAATCGGGGACGGGGCTGGGGCTGTCGATCGCCAAATGGATCATCGACGAGCACGGCGGCTCGGTGGAAGTGAAGACCCGCAAGGACGAAGGAACAACCTTTGTCATTTGGCTTCCGGTCGTCCCTGAGGGGGCATCTCAAAGTGAAGGGCATTCCCTCCCTTCGGGTAATGAAGTATAATGAGTGAGAAGTGAAAATTCGATAGACGGGCAGGTGCTCATGATGGACGTGATCAAAATTTCTCCCCGCGGCTATTGCTACGGAGTCGTCGATGCCATGGCGCTCGCCATGCAGACGGCCAAAAACCTTGATTTGCCGCGACCTGTATATATATTGGGCATGATTGTACACAACGCTCACGTAACGGAATTTTTCGAGAACGAAGGGGTCATTACGCTGGACGGGCCGAACCGTCTGGAGATTCTTGAGCAAATCGACAAGGGAACGGTCATTTTTACCGCCCACGGAGTTTCTCCGGAGGTACGCCGCAGGGCGAGAGAGAAGGGGCTGACCGTAGTGGACGCCTCTTGTCCCGATGTGACAAAGACGCACGATCTGATTCGGGAGAAAAGCGCCGAAGGCTATCAGATCATCTACATCGGCAAAAAAGGCCACCCCGAGCCGGAGGGCGCCATCGGTGTAGCGCCGGACCATGTGCATTTGATCGAAAAGCTTGAAGAAATCGAACAAATGCAGCTTAACTCGGACAAATTGATTATTACGAACCAAACGACGATGAGCCAATGGGATATCAAGCACATTATGAACCGGCTGCTGGAGAAGTTCCCGCACGCCGAGATTCATAACGAAATTTGCCTGGCGACGCAGGTTCGGCAGGAGGCCGTAGCCGAACAGGCCAAGGACGCCGATCTGGTGCTTGTGGTCGGTGACCCGCGCAGCAATAACTCGAACAGGCTGGCGCAGGTATCCGAAGAGATTGCCGGGGTCAGAGCCTACCGCATCGCCGATGTAAGCGAATTGAAGCGCGAATGGCTTGAGCCGGTACGCCGTGTGGCTGTGACCGCCGGCGCATCCACTCCGACACCGATTACCAAAGAGGTCATCACCTATCTTGAGCAGTACGATCCGAATAATCCACACACTTGGGAAATCCGGCGGACCGTGAATATGGCCAGGCTGATTCCGGCACCGAAACAAAAGACCGTTTAAGAATAAAGGAAGGTAAAGGACGGCAGCGGATGAAGATCAAGGCGAAAAAGAAAAAAACGTTCAAGCTTCACAACATCGGTCGCTGGTTTAAATATCAATATTTGCAGCTGACAAGGGCCAAAGGGGGGCCTGTCATGGTGGCGCTCGGCTTTTCCATCGGTTTGGCCATCGAGATGTTTACGCTGCCGACAGCAGGGCTTGCTTTTTTCCTGATCTTCCCCTTGGTGTATTCCCTGCGGGCCAGCATGGCGGCAGCTTTGATCGGCTTTGTATTCGGCAAGGTGATTTATATACCTATGTCTTTTATCAATAAACAAGTAGGGGCGTTAGTGCTGCCTCACGGCATCCGCTGGCATTTGCAGCAAATGCTGCCGGATTGGCTCGACAAGTTCCTGCGGTTTAATATGAAGCTTCTGGTCGGGGGAATCATTGACGGCGCCGTGCTTGGGCTGCTTGTATTCTATCCGGTCAAATGGATGCTCGAATGGGTTGACGGAAAGCGGAAGGAAAAACGCCGGAAGCGTAAAGAGCAGCTGCTATCTTCTGAAGCCAAAGGCTAAATGATTTAAATAAAGGAAGGTATTGACGGAGAGCAGCTCTCCGTTGTATATTTACTTTAGCGATTAAAAGCTTAAAAGCGTATAAGCGTCGAAGCGTTTAAGTATAAAATACTTGTCCATAGGGAGCGTGTTCTTGCCATGATCGTCATTATTTCGAATAAAACCTCGGAAGAGCGAATTGAAGCCATTGTTCAGCATATTGAGAAGCATGAGGTGAAGGCTCATGTGTCCAAAGGGGTGGACCGTACGGTCATCGGGATCATCGGCAAAGCAAGCCCCGTGCTGGCTGAGCAGCTGCGCCAGCTCTCGGGAGTAGAGCAGGTTGTGAAAATATCGAAATCCTACAAGCTGGCAAGCCGGGATTTTCACCCGGATGATACCGTAATTAAAATAAAGGGCGTAGAGATCGGAGGCGATCAGCTGGTCGTCATGGGCGGCCCTTGCGCTGTGGAATCCCCGGAGCAGATCGATGAGATTGCGCGCCTGGTGAAGGCGTCCGGAGCGCAGGTGCTGCGCGGCGGAGCATTCAAGCCGAGAACCGGGCCCTACAGCTTCCAAGGCGTAGGCGTGGAGGGGCTCGCGATGATGGCTGAAGCGGGCAGGAAACACGGCCTGCTGACAATCACCGAAGTGATGACGCCGGAATATGTGGACGTATGCGCGGAATACGCCGATATTCTTCAGGTAGGCACACGCAACATGCAAAATTTCGATCTGCTGCGCAAGCTGGGCACCATTCAAACGCCGGTCCTGCTCAAGCGCGGGTTCAGCGCCACCTATGACGAATTCTTGAATGCGGCGGAGTACATTCTGGCAGGCGGAAACCCGAACGTAATGTTATGCGAACGCGGAATCCGAACATTTGAAACCTACACGCGCAATACGCTGGACTTGGCTGCCATTCCTGCGCTCCAGTCGCTTAGCCATCTGCCGGTCATATCGGACCCGAGTCACGGAACCGGACGCCGCGAGCTGGTAGAGCCGATGTGCAAGGCTTCTGTTGCGGCCGGCGCCAACGGCTTGATTGTAGAAATGCATACGGATCCGGATAATTCCATGACCGGCGACGGCGTTCAATCGCTGTTCCCGGATCAATTCGCCAAGCTGATGCTGGATTTAGAGAAGCTGGCTCCGCTGTGCGGCAAACGCTTCGATACGCAAAAAGAGCTTGTACAGCTCTCCTGAATATTCGGCTTTAGAGGGGAGAAGGCTTGATTTTCCTGTAAAACAGGAAAGTCAAGCCTTCTTTTTGTCTGAAATGTGAAGAAAATGTGATATGTGTAAGCATACCTGACACCTCCGCAAAAAATACCTTACATAAGTATTGACGATTCTTGTAGAATGGTTTTATAATTAGCACATGATCATCAAAAACTTGAACAATACACGAACAAACAGTCAATAATGTTCGGAATTTAGGAGGTAAGCGAGATTATGTCAGTTCAGAACGTGTTAAACACAATTAAAGAAAAAGGTATTGAGTGGATCGATTTCCGTTTTGTCGATTTGAGCGGCAGAGCGCACCATATTTCTTTGCCGGCTACCGAAGTGGATGAGGCGACTTTTGAGAACGGCGTTGCTTTTGACGGTTCCTCCATCCCAGGCTTCAAAGGCATTGAAGAGTCCGACATGGTCATGATGCCGGATACGGAAACTTCCTATGTTGATCCCTTTACTGCACATCCAACGCTCGTGATTATGTGTAACATTCACACGCCGGAAGGCGAGCGTTATGATCGCGACCCTCGCAGCATCGCCCAAAAAGCGGAAGAGTACCTGCAAAAAGCCGGCGTAGGCACTGCAGCATTCTTTGCTCCTGAGTCCGAATTCTTCATCTTTGACGAAGTTCGTTACGAGAGCGGCCAAAACTCTTCTTCCTACTTCGTAGATTCCGAAGAGGCTCACTGGAACTCCAACCGTAAAGAAGAAGGCGGCAACCTGGGCTTTAAAGTGAAGCACAAAGGCGGTTATGTTCCTGTAGCTCCAACAGACACACAGCAGGATCTCCGCAGCGAAATGTGCCGTTTGCTTCAAGAAGCGGGTCTGCGCATCGAGCGTCATCACCACGAAGTGGCAACAGCGGGTCAAGGCGAGATCAACTTCCGTTTTGACACATTGACCAAAACAGCTGACAACCTGATGAAATATAAATACATCGTTCAAAATACAGCAAGACAATATGGTAAAGTGGCAACCTTCATGCCGAAGCCTCTGTTTGGCGACAACGGCAGCGGGATGCACGTTCACCAATCGATCTTTAACGGCGACACTCCTTTGTTCTATGAAAAAGGCGGCTACGCTAACCTGAGCGAAATGGCTCTTCATTACATCGGCGGTATCCTGTACCATGCTCCGGCTTTGATCGCTCTGACGAATCCGAGCACGAACTCCTTCAAGCGTCTGGTTCCTGGCTACGAAGCGCCGGTAAACCTGGTATTCTCCAAAGGTAACCGTTCCGCAGCTGTTCGTATTCCGGTTGCTGCCGTAACGCCTAAAGGCTGCCGTATCGAGTTCCGTACTCCGGATTCCACGGCTAACCCTTACCTGGCATTCGCTGCGATGCTGCTTGCAGGTCTTGACGGTATCGCCAAGAAAATCGACCCTCGTGCGCTTGGCTACGGTCCGCTCGACAAGAACATCTACGATCTGTCCGCTGCAGAAAAAGCGGAAATCCGCAGTGTTCCAGGTACGCTTGACGAGGCGCTCAACGCTTTGGAAGCAGATTATGAGTTCCTGACTGAGGGCGGCGTATTTACGAAGGACTTTATCGACAACTACATTGCTTTGAAGCGCGAAGAAGCGAAAGCTGTATCGATTCGCATTCATCCGCACGAGTACTCCCTGTACTTCGATCTGTAAGATACGGACTTATTCATCATAGCAGGACTACCCCTAAGCCGATTGGACTTAGGGGTAGTCCTCTTTGCTTTCCCAATGAATAAAAAAAAGCTCTTATACAGAAGGGTTCTCTTCCGTACAAGAGCTTATCGCAGCACAATACATCGTGTATGGGGTTATATCCCGGCATTAGTTATTGTTAATGGAACGTTCGGCCCGGACAAAAGCGATAAATCGTTTGGCCTCCTCCGGGGTGAGCTTTTTGCCGTCAATGGTCAGCGAGAATTTCTCTAAAATATTATCATCGGACAATTCCAGACTGTCCACGAATTTTCTAACTTCATCATCAAGCACAATATGCGGATCATCGGTTCTGCCTAGTAAATAATCAATAGATACTTTAAAGAAGCCGGCAATTTTGGTGATGGTATCATAGTCCGGCGCTCTTCTGTTATTTTCATAGTGGGATAGAGAAGCGCGAGTGATGCCAAGCTTTGCAGATAATTCCTCTTGCGTCATTGCATGTTTTTCTCTGAGTGAAGCAATGCGCTCCCCATACTTCATGTAACCAAACCCCCGTTTAAAACTGTGATTGAGCGATCAATAGTAAAAAAACGTTACATTCTATTATACCATGATTTGACGAGAAATCGTGATAAAATTTACTTGACAAAGATACGATATGTAACTTATTTTTATTTTTTCAGCATCATGATAACATGATGTATCATAAACTTCCATTCTAACCCATTCTACCTAAAAATATTCACTATGGGAAGATGTCCGTCGTACTAATCTGTCAACGCCATAGTACAATCGCCTAAGCTGACCCTAGGACGCCGACATGCAACGATCTGGTTCTCCTCCATTGGATATACTAGCCTGATTCGGCAAGGTCCGTAAGACAGCACAAGGAAGCACACTGTTTGTCATCTGGTAGAAATCTCTCATGTAGAGCTCCTTCTTTTTGTCATTTGTGGGACCGCTTTCACGGATAAAAAAAACTTTAGGCAAATTGACCCGTTTATGAGGATTTAGCGCTTTATTTCGACATGATTCGCTATAAAAATCGTTTGACAAGATACAATATGTATCATAAAGTGAGAATATAAGAATTGAGAAAAAAACGAGAGAATTCCAGTTGAGAATTCCACAAATTCGGATGATCAAGGGAGAGTTTAATGTGAGTAAGCAAGATTCCAACCATGCCAAAATTCAATTGGATGTCAACAAAATCTTGTCCCAGCTTCATCTGGGGAACGGCAAGCATGCTCAGAGCCTCTTCCGTATTCAGAATCCGTCACCTTCATCCTCGAATGTCATGACTTCCCCATCGTCTGATTCTCAGAAAAAATGAATTGACATGATACAAAAAGTATCGTAAATTTATTTTGTGCGTTATAAGATACAGATAGTATCGTATAATTGGGTTCATGTTCTTAAATAAGAACAATTTTTAAAGGGGAGGGAAATGAAGCGCTGCTCACGATACAATTTGTATCTTGGCTAACGACCCAATCAAAAATCTAATGAATGCGGAGAATGTACATGGAATTAGAACTTAAGGAATATTTTCAAATCATCAAAAAGCGGGTCTGGATGCTGACGGTTATCGTGCTTGTATCCTGCATCACCACAGGGATTGTCAGTTACTTTTATATGAAGCCTGTTTACTCGGCCAGCACCAAGCTGATCGTTAATAAATCAAATGAGATCGGCGGGCTTGAAACGTTAACGACCGATATCGTCCGATCCAATATCATGCTCGTGAATACGTACAAGGAAATCATGAAGACACCGGCTATTCTGGACTATGTAGCAGCCGATTATCCGGAGCTGGAAATGACCACAGAGCAGCTGATGGATAAGATCCAGGTAAGCTCAGTTAACGATACGCAGGTCATCACGGTAAGCGTAGAGGATTATTCCCATGCCAGAGCGGTGATGATCGTCAATGCAGTTTCCGAGGTGTTCAAGAGCCAAATCCCGCAAATCATGAAGGTCGATAACGTCATGATTCTGAATGCAGCAAAGCCGCTGGAGCAGCCGGTGCCGGTAAAGCCCAAGCCGGAACTGAACTTGGCCATCTCTTTCGTGGTTTCATTGATGGTGGCCGTCGGTCTCATCTTTTTGTTGGAATATCTGGATGACACGATCAAGACGGAGGCGGACGTTCAGAATTACCTGCAGCTGCCCGTCCTGGTCACGATCAACAAAATGAATAAGGATGAATTGAAAAGCAGCAAGGCGGATGCATCATTAAACCAGCAGCAAGTAGGTGAGAAATCATATGCCAACCTCAGCTAATCCGTACCAGATCATTACCGATTTGAATCCGAAATCATATATCTCTGAAGCTTATCGAACGCTCAGAACCAACATTCAATTTTCTACTTATGACAATAACATACGAAGCATCGTCGTTACATCGCCGGAGCCGTCCGAGGGGAAGTCGACCACCATCACGAACTTGGCCGTCGCATTCGCTCAAGAGGGCAAGAAGGTCGTTCTGATTGATGCGGATCTGCGCAAACCGACGCTGCATCATTTCTTTATGAAATCGAATCGGATCGGGCTGTCGAATCTCTTGGCCGGACAGTACACGCTGCAGCAGACGATCGCCGACACTCATATTGAGAATCTTTCCTTGATCTGCTCCGGACCTATCCCGCCCAATCCGGCGGAAATGTTAAATTCCAAACGCTTGGAGCAGCAGCTCGAAGAGCTGAAAGACATGTTCGATATCATTCTGTTCGATACGCCGCCTACTCTTGCGGTAACAGACGCCCAGGTATTGTCGGCCAAATGCGACGGCGTAGTCTTCGTACTCAACAGCGGGAAAGTCAAACGGGATACGGCTCGTAAAGCCTTAGAGCGGTTAAACCAGGTGAACGCGAAGATCTTGGGTGTCGTACTCAACAACAAGGAACGCAACAAGAGCGAAAGTCCTTACTATTATTACTACGGTTCAAGCGATAAAAAGTAATCGAGCTTAGAAGCAGTCACAGGTAATGTCTACTGCACCTTTATCACTGTAGGCACTCGGTCATGCTGTGGGCGGTTCGCCGCCTTAGACGTATATCGTCAAGGGTGTGATGTGAGGAGGGGTTGGATGCCCTATATGATTTTTGTATAAAACGGTAAGCTATGTTGTTTTCTGATGGAAAACGACATAGCTTACCGTTTTATCTAGGCAGCACGGGACAGAACATAGATAAATATCATATTCGGGAGGTAAAGAGATGAAAAAAGTAAGGAAAGCCATTATTCCCGCTGCCGGATTGGGTACCCGATTCTTGCCGGCAACCAAGGCGATGCCCAAAGAGATGCTACCGATCGTGGATAAGCCTACCATCCAGTACATTGTAGAGGAAGCCGTACAGTCCGGGATTGAGGACATTATCATCGTAACCGGCAAAGGAAAACGGGCAATCGAGGATCACTTCGACCATGCCTTTGAACTGGAACAAAACCTTCTGGAAAAGGGAAAGCTGGAGCTTCTGAAAGAGGTTCAGCATGCGTCAAAAATTGTGGATATTCATTATATCCGTCAGAAGGAGCCCAAAGGACTGGGGCATGCGGTGTGGTGCGCAAGGAAATTTATTGGTGACGAACCATTTGCGGTCTTACTGGGGGATGACATTGTACATTCGGAGACACCCTGCTTAAGACAGTTAATTCATCAATTTGAACAAACCGCAAGCTCCGTGATCGGCGTTCAGCCGGTATCCCAAGAGGAAACCAGCCGTTACGGCATTATTGATCCATTGGAACGCGATGGCCGTTTGTATGAGGTTAATCATTTTGTAGAGAAGCCGGCGAAGGGGAAGGCGCCGTCGAACCTGGCGATTATGGGAAGATACATCCTGACACCGGAGATCTTCGATATTTTGGAAGAGCAACAGATTGGCGCAGGCGGGGAAATTCAATTGACGGATGCGATCCAGAGGTTAAATGAATTGCAGAAAGTATATGCATACCATTTCGAAGGCATTCGCTATGATGTAGGTGAGAAGTTAGGATTTATTTTGACTACTTTGGATTTTGCACTTTTGAATAATGAGTTAAGAATGCCATTAATTTATGCACTTAATGAAATTCTAAATAAAGAAAATATGATAAGTAAACTAGGATAAAGAGTTTGAGGGAGGATAATTACAGTTATGGCCAATATGAATGAGGATAGTAGTGCATTGAGTGCGCCTTTGTCACGTGATATAAATGAACATTCGTTTGAATCTAATATATATCCTATTCTCAAAAGAGCTCTGGATGTAATTTTAGTACTTTTAGGCATTATAGCTCTTTTGCCGGTTTTTATTGTTATAGCGATATTAATGAAGATAGACGATCCGCATGGGAAAATTCTGTTTAAGCAAAATAGAATTGGTCAACATGGTAAAACGTTTAAAATTTATAAATTTCGTTCGATGGTTTCAAATGCTGAGGAGAGACTGGTCTCAGATCATAATCTTTATAAAAAGTATTTAGAAAATAATTATAAATTGGAACCACACGAAGATCCCCGAATAACTAAATTAGGTAGGTTCCTCAGAAATACAAGTATAGATGAGCTTCCTCAATTATTTAATGTATTAAAAGGTGAAATGAGTCTAGTTGGGCCACGTCCTGTAGTCAGAGATGAATTGAAAGAATACGCGGATAAAACAGTTGATTTTTTGTCAGTGAAGCCTGGAGTTACAGGATATTGGCAAGTTAGCGGAAGAAGTAATGTTGGTTATCCGGAAAGAGTAGATCTAGAACTTTTTTATGTATATAATAAAACGATTTGGTTTGATTTAAATATACTCATAAAAACAGTTTGGATTGTGGTTTTGAAAAGAGGGGCATATTGAATAAATAAGGAGATTTAGCATATGAAACATAATATTTCTATTGATGCCCGCATGATAAACTATTCAGGTATAGGAACTTATTTACGTAATTTAATGCCTCTTATTGTAAAAGAAAAAAACTATAGATTTAATATTTTATGTAATATAAATGATGTTATTAAATATGATTGGGCTAAAGAAGATAATGTTCATTTAATAGACCTTAAATCATCAATATATTCAATTCAAGAGCAATTGGAAATGATTAATAAAGTAAAAAAAGATACTGAGTTGTATTGGTCTCCACATTATAATATTCCTATATTTCTTAAAAGAAAAATGGTCGTTACAGTACATGATGTGTTTCATCTTGCAATGCCCAAATATGTAAAAGGAATCAGCAAAAAAGTTTATTCTAAATTAATGTTTAATGCTATTAAGAAAAAAGCTGATGCAATAGTATGTGTTTCTGAATTTACAAAAAATGAATTGATTAATTTAACTAGTATAGATAGTGAAAAAATTCGTATCATTCATAATGGTGTTGATGAATCGTGGTTTACGATGGAAAAAAAATATAACCCCCACAAAAAGTCATACATTTTATTAGTTGGAAATGTTAAACCACACAAAAACATTTTATCAGTATTAGATGCATTCAATTTAATAAAAGAAAAGATAGAGCATGATATAGTTATTGTTGGTAAGAAAGAGGGTTTTATAACTGGTGATTCAAAAATTATTGAATACGCGAAAATGTTTGGAGATCGTATCCATTTTACTGGATACGTAGAAGAAAATGAACTAAAACAGTATTATTTACATACGGATTTGTTAATTTTTCCATCATTTTACGAAGGCTTTGGCTTACCACCATTAGAAGCTATGGCATGTGGTTGTCCAGTGCTTGCATCAGATATTCCGGCAGTAAAAGAAGTATGTGGTGATGCAATAAAATACTTTAATCCATTCTCGTCGGAAGAATTAGCTGAGCGAATTATAAGTGTACTGGAAGACGATAAGCGAAACCAACTTAGGATGAGAGGATTTTCACGTGCTAATATGTTTACTTGGGAAAGAGTAAAAACAGATCTAATTAAGGTTTTTAAGGAAGTGATTGAAAAATGAGAATTGCAATTATACACGATTGGCTTGATGTATATGCAGGATCAGAAAGAGTTTTGGAACAAATAATTAATTTGTACCCGAATGCTGATTTATTTAGTATAGTAAATTTTTTGGATGAAAAGAATAAACATTTTATTGGCAATAAAAAAGTCCAAACTTCATTTGTGCAAAAAATTCCATTTTCAAGAAAATTTTTTAGAAACTATTTACCATTTATGCCGTTAGCCATAGAACAATTCGATCTAACATCATACGATTTAGTTATATCAAGTTCACATGCAGTTGCAAAGGGAGTAATAACTGGTCCCAATCAATTGCATATTTCGTATGTTCATTCACCTATCCGATATGCTTGGGATCTACAACATCAGTATTTGAAGGAATCTGGGTTGAACAAAGGGATAAAACGATGGGTAACGAGTTTAATTTTACATAAAATTCGTATATGGGATTATAGAACTGCCAATGGAGTCGATGAAATTATTGCAAATTCAAATTTTATTGCTAAAAGAATTTTTAAGGTATATAACCGTAAAGCCACCGTAATATATCCTCCTGTAGATGTTAATAAATTTGCCCTATGTGAAAATAAAGATGACTACTATTTAACTGCTTCAAGATTAGTTCCATATAAAAAGGTTGATTTAATAGTTGAGGCTTTTTCGAATATGCCAGATAAAAAATTAATAGTAATTGGTACTGGATCAGAATTTGCAAAAATAAAAGCATTGGCAAAAGATAATATTATTATGCTAGGTTACCAAGAGGATGAAGTGTTATTAAAATACTTACAAAAAGCAAAAGCATTTATATTTGCTGCAGAGGAGGATTTTGGAATTATTCCTGTTGAAGCTCAGGCATGTGGAACACCTGTTATAGCATTTGGAAGAGGCGGAGTACTTGAGACGATTCGTGGTATTGAGCATGATAATCCAACAGGAGTATTCTTCTACAGTCAAACAGAATCTTCACTCAGAGATGCAGTTAATATTTTTGAATCAATTAGTGATCAAATATCTCCATTAGATTGTAGAATAAATGCTTTAAAATTCTCTCCTGAGAGATTTAAAAATGAATTTAAAGAAGTTGTTAAATCTAAGTGTAAAGAGTTTATTAATATATCTAATGAAGGTGCAACTAATGTCCAATAATACCCCAAAAGTTTATATATTAATATTAAATTGGAATGGATGGAAAGATACAATTGAATGTTTGAATAGCATATTAAAAAATAATTATAAAAATTATCAATTGCTTGTTATTGATAATGATTCTTCCGACCAATCTGTTGAAAAGATAAAGCATTGGGCCGATTCATACGACCAAGGTAAAATACCATATATTCAGTATAATAAAATTACTTCCGTTAATGGTGGTAGAACTGATGAAGAAAACATGTTATATGAAAAATTACCTGAATGTTTAGATCATCCATTAATAATAATAAATACTGAAGGAAATTTAGGATATGCAGGTGGTAATAATGTCGGCATTAATTACGTGTTAAAAAAGGGTGATTCAAATTATATTTGGCTTTTGAACAATGATACAATAATTGAAAATAATTCATTAGTTAATTTAATGAACTCTTTTAAAAATTCTGAAAAAATAGGAATGGTAGGTTCTAAATTATTATACTTTCATCAAAAAGTTACGATTCAAACAATAGCAGGTGGCTTTCTTATTCCATGGAAGGGTGTAACTAAACACATTGGTGCAAATGAAGTCGATAATGGTCAATGGGATATTTGTTTGGAGCCTGATTATATTACTGGAGCAAGTTTATTGGTGAAACTAGCTGTAATAAAGGATATTGGGCTGATACCAGAAGAGTATTTTATGTATTCAGAAGAAGTTGATTGGTGTATACGCGCAAAGCAGAGGTCATGGAACTTAAATTATTGTTATAAAAGTATAGTATGGCATAAAGAAGGCGCATCAATTGGAAAAAAAAGTGCAGTACAAGATTATTATAGTTTAAGAAATATGTTATTTTTAATTAAAAGATATCATAAAAAATATTTAATATTAGCCCTTTTGTTTACTATTTATAGATCAATAACTCCAAAATTATTAAAACTTCAAATATTAAGATTACATTTTGTGATTAAAGCTTATATTCATTTTATTCAAGGGAAAATGGGGAGAACAATTTGATTCACTCAAAAATTGCATTTGATGCTAGTGTATTAAGATCAAACGGGATGGATGGTCTAAATAGATATACAGAAGAACTCCTAAGAAAATTTATTGAAAACAAAAGTATAGATATGGTTGCGTTAACAACAAGAAAAGATTTAAAAGATAATTATCACAACCGCATTCAAGTTTTACCTCAATTATTGTGCGAAAAAGGTATAAAAGGAAACCTGTCGAGATTATTATGGAATCAAATTAATTTAACTAAAATTATAAAAAAAGAAAAATGCAATGTATATTTTTCTACTTTACCTGAAGGAATGTTCTTTCCAATTTGTAAACAATATATTACAATTCATGATCTTCTACCTTTACTATATCCTGAAACATATCCAAGACAGCGATATTATTTTAAGTATATTTTACCAAAAATACTTAAAAATTCAACTGGTATAGTGACAGTTTCAGATTCCACTAAAAAAGATATTGAAAAATATTTTAAGATAGACTCCTTACCGATTTATGTAGTACATCAAGGTTTTAACGAAAGAGTGTTTTACAAACGTTCCCCCATAGAAGTGTCAAATGTTAAAAAAAAATATAATATTTTTAACAGTTATATATTATGTGTTGGAGAAACAAGACCATACAAAAATATAAGAAAACTAATTGAAGCTTTCTCAAGAATTAAAATACCTGAATTAAAACTTGTTATCGTTGGTAATATTAATAAAATGGATAAAGATATTGTAACGATGCCGAATAACTTAAATATTAAAGACAAGGTTCTATTTTTAGGGTATGTCCCAGATGAAGATCTTGCATCATTATATACAAGTGCCTCTGCTTTTGTCTTTCCCTCACTGTATGAAGGTTTTGGTATACCTTTGCTTGAAGCAATGAATTGTTCTTGTCCTATTATCACTTCAAATACTTCATCAATGCCGGAGGTATGTGGTAAAGCTGCTTATTATGTAGATCCAAATAATATCAATAGTATTGCTGAAGGTATTTTTAAAGTAACTACTGAACCAGAGTTAGCAAAACACCTTGTATTAAATGGACAGGAAAGAATAAAGGACTTTAACTACGATGAAACTGCAAATAAACTTATAAATATTTTTAGAGAAGTACTATAAAGGGTGATGTTAAACATATGCAAGAGGACAAAATAGCATCAGAATTTAGTTTGAAGAAAACAGATAAATCAATCTTATTAAGATTAGCTTCACTCTTTGTTGGTTTGTTAATTATTTGTGCAATGAATCTTCCACCAATAGAAGCTGCACCTAGCTTAGTAATTATAAATACTGTTTTAGGCTCACTGTCCTTGACAAGAATATTAATAATATTAACGCTATTATTATTTAGCCTAGTAATACTATTTACTAATATTAAATTGAGAATAAATATCATTGATGTATTGGCCTATATAATGGCAATTATAGCACTAATTTATAACGCCGAAGTTTCAAAAGGTGCATATTTTATATTAATAATTAGTAGTTCATATTTAATTGGAAGATTTATAAGGATTTTAAATTTAGAGAATTTAGCATTTACAACAATAAAGATATCTGGGTTAGTTCAATCATTACTGGTGTTATACACTATATATATTAGTCCGATTGTCACACAAGTTAATGGTAGTATGCTATTCAAACAATACACTAGTGGAGTGGAAGGAATATTATTAAATGAAAGAGCAAGTGGAACAATTGGTAATCCAGTAGTATTAGGGGCATTGTTACTACCATCGTTAGTGTGTTGGTTCTGTGATATTTTACACACAGAGAAAGGTTTGAAATTCTTTTTATCATTTATTCCTATTTCTATAATTGCTTACAGTGTATTTTTAACATATTCAAGGGGAACTTGGTTAGCATTTATATTAGTAACAATTATTATTCTATATAAAAAGAAATTAATAAAAAATGTTTTTGTATGGCTATTGAGTTGCATAGTTGTTTTTTTACTTTCGATGACTCCCCTTGCGGATGATTTTACTGCAAGACTTTCTTTGACAAATGATTCTGACTTTTCAGTCACACATAGATCATTGATGTATTATTGGTCTTTTAATATTATATGTGAAAATGTCTATTCTTTTTTTGTTGGGTATGGGTTTGGGGGATCTAAAATTCAATTGATGAATAAAACACCAGGTGATGGATTTCCAGTAATAGATAATCTTTTTTTATCCATGCTTGTAGATCTCGGAATAATAGGGGTAATTATGCTTTTATATATAATATACAAAAGTATAGTAATAAATATAAATACTATAAAATATAATTGGATTTCTTTTATTTTATTAGCTATGTGTTTTAATTCATTAACTTTTGATGTCTTTTATTGGGAACCATTAGGTTTTATATTTTGGTTCATGCTAGGTATAGCAAACTCTAATGAATTTAATGGATTAAATGAGTTAAGTAAGAGAAAGGTGAATTTATGAAAAAAGAAAAATTATTTATTCTTCATGAAACTGGTGCTCCAAGACATTTTGAGTCAATAGGTTATTTAAATCAAAGAACGAACTACTATAGTAAACTTGTTTCAGTTGAATTTTCTATTGTTAGACAATTATTAAAGGGAATTTATAGAAGAAATTTTAATCTTGTACGCAAATCTATATGTAACCTTATGTATTTAATTTACTTTCTTGTATCTAAAAACAAACAAATTATTATTGGCGCTGCACCTTATGATTCAATTATATGGTACTTATTAATTTTGAAAAAAAGACATAATGTAATATATTACTCCTCATGGCCTTATTGGGATTTCTCAAATTACCCTAAATATGTATACATAAAAAAACAAGTTGTATTATGGGAAAAATTCTTAAAAGGAATACAGGTAGTTGCTGTAACTGATGATGTAAAAAAAGGTTTAAAAAAATATACAGATAATACTACAATAATACCTCATTGCATTAACTCAATAACATTTACACCATCAAATCGCTTTAACGATTCAAATATAATAAGAATATTATACGTTGGAAGATTGATACCTGAAAAAGGTGTTGATATTATTATTGAATTAATAAAGGATCTTAGAGAGACAAAGCATATTGAATGGTGGTTTATAGGGGACGGTATTTTAAGAAATGAGATTATAGATCTTCAAACCCAATTTAAAAATGTTAGTTATTTAGGTTTAGTTAAAGACCAAACGAAATTAGCGAAGCTTTATCAACAATGTGATATACTGTTGCTTCCTTCATATTCTGTAAAAGGATGGGAAGAACTTTTTGGAATAGTTTTAATTGAGGCAATGGCGTGCGGAGTAGTACCTATTTCCACAGTTTGTGTGGGTCCAAAAACAATTATTACTGATGAGAATGATGGATTCTTAGTGCCCATTGGAGATAAGACTGCATTCAAGAAAAAAATAGAATATCTTACAAATAACAATGAAGTATTAAAAAGAATGGCTTCTGAAGCACGAAAAACCGCTGAAAAAAGGTATTCAATTGAAATAACTGCAAGCTTGTGGGAAGACGTATTAATAAATTAGATACGAGGAATTGGAAAAATGTCCCTAATTAATCGCGGAGCTAAAGCTTCTAAGTGGGCAGCTCTCTCAATGATAGTCCTGACGATTGTCCAGTTTGTACAATTAATAATCTTATCTAGATTATTGCAACCGAGTGATTTTGGATTAATGGGAATGACTATGGTAATTATTAGTTTTTCCCAAGCTTTTGTAGACATGGGTGTTTCAAATGCACTAATATCTCATAAAGAAATTAGTAGTAATCAACGTCAAAGTTTGTATTGGTTTAATATTTTTACAGGTTTTTTCATTTTTATAATAATTTTTTCAAGTGCTACATTGATTTCTAGTTTTTATAATGAACCACAGTTAATACAGCTTATTAGATTGATGTCTTTAATATTTTTGATTATTCCAATTGGTCAACAAATTCAGATTTTACTTCAAAAAGAGTTAAATTTTAAATTGATATCTTACATAGAAATAACCTCCGCCATGTTAGGTTTTTTAATGTCATTTATGACTGCTTATAATGGATTTGGGGTTTTTTCACTTGCGGTTGGGCAAATAGTAAATTTTTTTATTAAATCTTTGCTCTTACTTTTAGTTGGAATGCGTAAATGGCCAATTCAACTACACTTCTCGTTAAGTGAGATAAGACGCTATATTAATTTCGGTTTATTTCAAATTGGTGAAAGATCCGTACATTTTCTAAGCTACAATTTAGATTATATTATCATAGGCCGTTTTTTAGGTGCTGAAGCACTTGGTTTCTATACATTTGCCTATCAATTAATAGTACTGCCAATATTAAAAATTAATCCAGTTATTACTCAAGTTGCTTTTCCCTTATTAGCAAAGGTTCAATATGACACCATAAGATTGAAAATAGGTTATTTAAAAGTAATAAAATATTTAAGTTATATTAATTACCCTATTTATTTTGGTTTATTTATCACAGGACCAATGATTGTACCGCTACTATTTGGTGAAAAATGGAGTGACAGTATTGTTTTGATACAAATTCTTTGCGCGATGGGTTTGCTTCGTTCTTCTATAAGTCCTGTAAACACATTGCTATTATCAAAAGGGAGAGCTGACTTAGGTTTTAAATGGAGTTTAATTTCTATGGCTTTACTGATACCAGCGATATCACTTGGAGCTTATTTAAACGGAGTAGTTGGAATATGCATTTCTTACGTAATACTTCAATTCATTTTACTGCTTTTGAATTATTTTTTGTTAATTAAAAAAATATTAGGTCAATGTTTAATACAATATGCTTTTAGTATGCTTCCAGCATTTTTATTCAGTAGTGTAATGTTAATTACTTTATGGATAATATTAAATTATATGAAACTTGGAATTATGTGGTTGGAACTTTCTATTCAAATAATAATTGGAATAATAGTATATTTAAGTCAAATTTACCTCTTTAAATATCATGTATTTAAAGAAATGTTACACTTAATAATAAGTAAACAAAAAATTGACAAAGATGAAGGGGCAACTATTTGAATTTTTGAAGGAGTGTAAATTAATGAAAATAACTGTTATTGGGACAGGATACGTCGGACTTGTTTCTGGAGTTTGTTTTGCGGAAACTGGAAATCATGTTACATGTGTTGACAAAGTTTCTGGAAAAATTGATATGCTTAACGAAGGAATTGTACCAATTTATGAGCCTGGATTAGAAGAGCTGATGATGAAAAATATGGTTCGTGGAAATTTAAATTTTACTACTAATATTACCAAGGCCATTAAGGATGCAGAACTTATAATTATTGCCGTAGGTACACCTTCGTTAACTAATGGGGAGGCGGATTTATCATCTGTAGAAGAAGTAGCAAGACAAATTGGCGTAGAATTAAATAGTTATAAAATTATCGTCACAAAAAGTACTGTTCCTGTTGGTACTAATGATATTATTAAGTCAATTATTAATGAGTTAACGACTATTCCATTTGATGTAGCCTCGGTTCCTGAATTTTTACGAGAAGGGTCAGCAGTTCAGGATACTTTAAATCCAGATCGGGTTGTTATTGGCTCACAATGTGAGCACGTACACGATATATTAATAAGCTTGCATACTCCCTTAACGAATAATTTCTTGATAACTGATATACGAAGTGCTGAAATGATTAAATATGCTTCTAATGCATTTTTAGCTACTAAGATTTCATTTATAAACGAAATCGCAAATATATGCGAAAAAGTTGGGGCAGATGTTCAAGAAGTAGCTAAAGGAATGGGCTTGGATAAAAGAATTGGCTCTTCATTTTTAAGAGCTGGAATCGGTTATGGTGGATCGTGCTTCCCAAAAGATACAAATGCTCTTGTGCAGCTTGCAGGGAATGTAGACTACGACTTTAAACTGCTGAAGTCAGTTATTGAAGTGAATCAAAATCAACGATTTAGTATTATAAGTAAATTGAAAAGTTCCTTAATTGATCTATATGGAAAAACCATAGGTATTTGGGGACTATCCTTTAAACCTAATACGGATGATATAAGGTATTCGCCTGCAATTGAGATAATTGAAGAGATTATAAAAGCAGGTGCTAATGTCAGAGTTTATGATCCAATCGCATTAAACAATTTTAGAAATTTTTTCAATAACGGAAATATAGAGTGGTGTGATAGTGCAATTAAAGCATCCCAAAATTGTCATGCTCTATGTTTATTGACTGAATGGGAAGAATTTAAAAATATTGATTTGTTTGCTGTGGAAAAATCTATGCATACCCCTATATTAATTGATGGAAGAAATGTATATTCATACGAAGAAATTAATAATACAAACTTTATTTATTTTTCTATTGGTAGACCTAATAAAAAATCAGAAAGATATGTTTCTGCTTAATCAAGATCTTAACTACCAGTTGATTAAGATATATTTTTAGGTATCTTTCCGAAGAAATTGAAAAAGGGAGTGTGTATATGAAAGGAATCATTTTAGCCGGTGGAACAGGTTCACGTCTCTACCCATTAACAAAGGTAACAAACAAACACTTGTTACCAGTCGGGCAATACCCAATGATCTATCACGCAATCTACAAATTAAAAGAAGCTGACATTAACGACATCCTCATTGTCACTGGACGTGACCATATGGGCGATGTCGTTAATTTATTAGGAAGCGGTTATGAGTTCGGGGTAACTTTTACGTATAAAGTGCAAGATCAGGCTGGTGGTATAGCACAGGCATTAGGTTTGGCTAAAGATTTTGTGGGTAACGATTCAATGATTGTAATTCTTGGAGATAACGTGTTCTCAGATGATATTTCTGAGTATGTAAAGAACTACATTTCTCAAGCATCCGGTGCAAAAATATTACTTAAGGAAGTTCATGATCCTCAAAGATATGGCGTTGCAGAACTCGCGGGTAAACAGATTGTTTCAATTGAAGAAAAGCCTGCTCAACCCAAAAGCTCCTATGCCGTTACAGGTATCTACATGTTCGACAATAATGTATTTAATATCATCAAAACGTTGAAGCCTTCTAATCGGGGAGAACTTGAAATAACAGATGTTAATAATGCCTACATCCAAAGCTCACAATTGACATTTGATATTCTATCCGGATGGTGGACGGATGCTGGTACGCATGAATCACTAGCTTACGCTAACGAACTGGTTCGCGACTATGATTTTGATTTAGACTTTGGTCGTAAGGTTGCCGTTGCTACAGCTAAGTAAGCAAAAAAAGGTTTAAGGAAGTGAAGCATTGAAATGAAAATTCATGAAACAAAGTTTGATGGAGTACTTATCATTGAGTGTGATGTCTATGGTGATCATCGTGGATTCTTTACGGAAAGCTACAGCAAACAAAAATTTGAAAAAGAAGGTATACACTTCGATTTTGTTCAAGACAATCATTCTTTATCGGCTGAACCAGGTACATTAAGAGGGTTGCACTTTCAAATAGAACCTAAAGCACAGACAAAATTAGTAAGGGTAATTTCAGGTGCTATTTATGATGTAGTTGTAGATATCAGATCGACTTCGAGAACTTATGGAGAATGGTTCGGAGTCATTTTAAGTGAACACAATAAACAACAATTGCTAGTACCCAAAGGTTTTGCTCATGGATTTTGCACTATATCTCCTAATACTCAAGTGGTTTACAAAGTAGATGAATATTATTCACCGGAATATGATAGAGGAATAATTTGGAACGATCCTGATATTGGAATTCAGTGGCCGGTCGTTAACCCGATACTTTCGGACAAAGACGGGAAACACCCTAGCTTAAAAGAGATTAATTATATATTTGCATAGGAGAGTTACATATATGAATTTATTAGTAACTGGCGGGGCGGGGTTTATCGGAAGTAACTTTATCAGATACATGCTTAATCAATATGACGATATTTTTATAGTCAATTATGATAAATTGACCTACGCCGGAAATCTGGAAAATTTAATTGACATTGAGGAGCATCCTAACTATGTTTTTACAAAAGGAGATATTTGTAACAAGGAACTGGTAGCCTACCTCGTTAAAAAATACGACATAGATATCATTGTGAATTTCGCAGCCGAATCCCATGTTGACCGAAGTATTTTGAACCCAGAATTATTTTTGAATACCAATGTATTGGGAACGCAGGCTTTACTTGACATCGCAAGAGATTATAACTTAAAGAAATATGTGCAAATATCCACTGACGAAGTATATGGATCATTAGGGGAAACGGGGTATTTTACGGAGGGGACTCCTATTGCACCCAATAGTCCTTACTCGGCAAGTAAAGCAGGGGCAGATTTAATCGTAAGAGCTTATCATGAGACGTACGGGCTTCATACCAATATTACTCGTTGTTCCAACAATTATGGCCCCTTTCATTTTCCTGAGAAGTTAATTCCGCTTATGATTTCGAACGCAATGGAAAATCAACCTCTACCGGTTTATGGGGACGGTAACAATGTAAGGGATTGGCTGCATGTTATGGACCACGCTTCGGCAATTGATTTGGTTATTCGTAAAGGTGAGCCCGGCGAGATCTATAATATTGGCGGACACAATGAAAGACGAAACATTGAAATTGTTGAACAGATATTGAAAACTTTAGACAAACCAAACCACTTAATCCAATTTGTGGATGATCGGCTTGGTCACGATAGAAGATATGCTATTGATCCCAGCAAAATACAAAAGAACTTAGGGTGGATTCCTAAATATACATTTGAAGTAGGACTTCAAGAAACGATTCAATGGTATATTGATAACCCAACCTGGTGGAAACGTATCAAATCGGGTGAATATATGTCGTATTACGATAAACAATACGGGGTACGCTTATATGGATAAGCCAATAAAAATTCTGGTAACAGGCGCAAGTGGGCAGTTAGGAACGGATATGATTCGTTTATTAGCAAATTCTGGCTGCGATGTTTATGGATACGTTAAATCTGAATTGGATATCACCGATATAGAGGGAGTCAAATCGCTGCTCCATATGGTTTTACCCGATGTAGTCATTCATGCTGCTGCTTATACCAAAGTTGATTTGGCTGAATCGGAATGCGAAGATGCGTTCTTAATTAATTCATTCGGTACAAGGAATATTGCAGTAATTGCGGAGCAAATCAAAGCAAAGCTGGTATATATAAGTACTGATTATGTTTTCAATGGTGAAAAGAAAACGCCACTAAACGAATTTGAACAAACTGAGCCGATCAATATTTACGGAATGTCAAAATTAATGGGTGAACATTTCGTGCAAAGTTTTCACTCCAGGTACTTTATCGTTAGGACATCGTGGGTGTATGGTCAACATGGTTCTAATTTTGTAAAAACGATGCTGAATTTGGCAAAAACACATCGGCAATTAACCGTTGTCGATGATCAAACCGGATGTCCAACATTTACTGAGGATTTGGCGAAATGTATTCATGACCTTATTCTAACGGATAAATATGGAATCTATCATGTTTCCAATGCAGGTAACTGTACATGGTATGAGTTTGCCAAAGCTATTTTTGAAACAGCTAAAATGGATGTTGGGGTTCTTCCTGTATCTTCAGAGCGGTTTCCAAGACCGGCGAAGCGTCCGAGTTTTTCTGTTTTTGATCACATGTCTCTTAGATTAAACGGCTTTCATGAAATGAGGCATTGGAGGGAAGCGTTAACTGAGTTTATCGAAAAATATAATACAGTAGAAAATCAAAAAATATCGGAGGAAGTTTGATGAAACTTATCTTGCTATCCGGTGGCTCCGGCAAAAGGCTATGGCCGCTATCGAATGATGCTAGGTCAAAGCAGTTCTTGAAGGTGCTAAAGAATGACTTAGGCGAGAATGAGTCGATGGTGCAGAGGGTATGGAGACAATTAGGCAATGTCGGTTTACGTGAGGAAGCTTGTGTTGCTACAGGAAAAGGGCAGGTTGAAATGATTGTGTCTCAATTAGGATCATCTGTTCCGATTGTTATAGAACCATCACGCAGGGATACATTCCCTGCCATTGCCTTATCAGCTACGTACTTATACTCCATTCTGGGAATTAGTTTAAATGAAGTCATCGTTGTTCTGCCGGTTGATCCATATGTTGAGGATGATTTTTTTCAGAAGGTTAGACAGCTGGAAGATATTATGAAGCATTCCAATGCAGATTTAGGTTTGATTGGTATCAAACCCACCTATCCTTCAGAGAAATATGGCTATATCGTACCGGATCAAGATCTTCTTTCAGAAGGAACGGATTATGTACAAGTAAGCCATTTTAAAGAAAAACCCCGCGAGGAAGAAGCGAAAGCCTTACTTAAGGCTCATGCGCTTTGGAATGGCGGGGTTTTTGCATTCAAGCTTAACTATCTGATTAATATGCTGATCGACAAGGGTCTGCCCATTCAATATGAAGAAATGCAGCGGCAATTTGATAAAATGCCTAAGATCAGCTTTGACTATGAGGTCGTTGAGAGAGCTAAACAAATCGTTGTTGCACCATATGATGGCTATTGGAAGGACTTAGGGACCTGGAACACACTGACAGAAGAAATGAACATGAATATTATGGGGCAAGGGCTCATTTGTGATCAATCCCAGAATACTCATGTGGTCAATGAGCTAGATATCCCAATTACGGTTTTGGGTGTTTCCAATGTCGTAGTGGCAGTTAGTCCAGACGGGATATTAGTCACGGATAAAGAAAGCAGTCCGAAGCTGAAAGACATGCTCAAAGATTTAGATCAGCGTCCGATGTATGAAGAACGCCGTTGGGGCCATTACCGGGTGATGGATTACCAACAAACGGATGAGGGACATGAAGTATTGACCAAGAAAATTGAAGTAACTGCAGGACAATGCCTAAGTTATCATTCACACCAAAACCGGAGTGAATGCTGGACCATTCTGTCTGGACGCGGGGAATTCGTATTAAATCATAAATTCATACCGATTGGACCAGGGGATGTGCTGCAAATACCGGCGGGCTCGATTCATAGTGTTCGCGCATTAACGGATCTGGAGTGGATTGAGGTTCAGATCGGGTCTGACTTAATGGATGAGGATACTACTAGAATGTATGTTCATTGGGATGACATTGAGAAGCATTGCCGATCGGTCAGCTAATCCAAGGAAAAGGATGCGTAGGTTTTGAGAGTGAGAAAACGCAGCAGGAGCGGGAACTCCTTCTGGAGTCATTGGTTGCCGCTCCTCTTTTGGATGTCGGTGATTTTCTTTATGTCGGCGCAGTCCTATGAAAAGCAGGATCTGAAACCATGGCTGCAGAGCAGTAAGGCGGAACAAGCCGTGAAAGAGCATTTCTCCGAAATGCAGCTGAACTATGGCGGTAAAGAGATTAGTGTACACAAGAATGGGGCTGCCGCGTTTATTGAGTTTTTCATCCGGAAATTAGCTCATATCCTGGAATATTTGATTCTAGGTTTTCTTATCATTCGACTTTTGACAATAATCATCCGCGATAAGGCTAAGATAAGTATGGTCTTATCCCTTCTTCTATGCGGGATCTATGCCGGATTGGATGAGATGCATCAAATCTATACCACCGGCAGGACACCTATGGCAGCGGATGTCATTCTGGATACTTGCGGAGCGGCACTCGGAATTATGACCTACTACTTATTTAAACAAATGCTTCAGAGACGCGGTGATACGAATTGAGTATGAAGTTAAAACAACCGGTGCGTTGGTGGAAATGGTGTTGTATTGGATTTTTGGGAATCATGTTGTGCTTAATTATTTATATAGGCTATATGTATGGGCAGATTCGCTCTACAACGATTGAAGATGTGGTTCAGCGGCAGCAAGGGCAAGAGAATACGAACGGGGAACAGGAAGTACCTGGGAGTTCATCGCCTATAATAGGGTCAACCCTGGAGAAAGCGAATGAATTCGCGAACAAGCCGATCAGCAAGCAGGATGCGATGGATGCGGCAGCCATTCTGTTAAATTCCGGGTTGTCCATGCGGGATATTTATTTCTTGCTGGGTCAGGCCACCGATAAGTTAAGCAATGAGGAGAAACAGCATATACGGGATTTTCTGCTCCAAAAACTAACTCAAGAGGAGATTGAAGCTTTAAGAAAAATCACTGGCAAATACGGAAAACACCTGATCATCTTAGACCCTGACTATCCTATTGAATTAGTAGGCGTATATGATGAGGAAGAACGTCAGAAGATTAAGAATGAACTGGAGGAACGTAAAAAGAATCAGGAAAGGATGGAAGAGACTCAGGCTCAAGCCGTTATTACCCTGCCTGAGACATCTCCTTCAACACCCTCTGTACAACAACGGGAGAACGTGTTGGTATCTTCCGGAATGGAGAAAAAATATAGAGCTCAGCTGGAGCAGCTTAAGGGTAGATGCCAAGCAGAAGCTGACGGGATCGTAAATGAAATTGCGGCAGCTATGGGCGGCCAGGAGCAATTGGACGAGAAGTTTCTTCAAATGCTAAAGGACAAATATCTCAAACGAATTGCCGATGCTGAGAAACGGTGCAGCGGTCAGGTAGATCGTATTATTCAGAATGCGAAGCAAGAACTGCGTGAAGCCGGATTAGATGACACTGGGCCGAACGCATGGAAGCAGGAGTACGAATCGGTCAAGAACCAAGCCCAATCCAAAGCAATAAATCAATTACAAAGAAGATGATCTAGAAGCTAAAACCAAATTTAAAACAGTTTAAAGGTGATATTATGATTGGAAAGCGTATTCAAGAATTAAGGCAAAAAAAACGATTGTCACTCTCGGAGCTTGCCAGCCGGGCGGGAGTGGCCAAATCGTATTTAAGCTCCATTGAGAGGAATATTCAACATAACCCTTCTATCGAATTTTTGAATAAAATTGCTATGGTATTAAGTGTAGATATTCATAACCTTATTAGAGAAGAAGGGCAGTGCGAGGTTGAATATCTGGAAAGGGAATGGGTGCAGCTGGCCAGAGAGGTACGTGCCTCCGGATTAAGTATTGAGGAGGTCAGAAGCTATTTAAGCCAATATAGATAGCCACTCTTTGGGGTGGCAGATCTATAATTCATGCACAGTCACTTCGCTGCGAACAAACAAACGGGCATTGAGTCCAGTCTGACCGATCCCCTTGGAGATATAATAGGCTCCGTATGGCCCTTGATGCAGTCCTTTATAGATGCCCATGGCAGGCAGCTTGCCCATGGGTCGAAACCGGTAAAAGAACGGGAGATTCAATTGCTTGCCGTGGAGATGTCCCGCCATAAGATAATCGAAGGGCTCCTTGATCTCAAGCACAATATTCGGATCATGGGTGATCACGATGCGCGGCCGTTCGGTGCTTGCTGTCTGGAACGCCTGGCCGATATCACTTTTGCCGCTGTCGTAGTCGTCGATCCCGATGAGCTCAAACCCGGGCAGCCGAACCGATTCGTTGCGCAGCAGATGGATTCCGCTTTGCTGAAGCAGCTTGACAAGCTTGCTTACTTTCCGCTGCTGGTAATCGTGATTCCCGAGAACGGCATATACAGGAATACCGCTCGCTTGAAATACGTTCAGATAGCGTTTCAGCCGGGGAAGGTATGCTTCGAGCTTGGTATAATCTCCTGTCAGGAAGAGATAGTCCGGCCGCTCCTGTTCAATCATCTGCGCTAATTGCTTCGGACGGATCCGAAGACGCTCCACATGCATATCGCTAATCTGCAATACCTTCAGGTTTAGTCCCATTGAGCGGCTGACACGTTCCACCTTCAGCCATTGCGTAGGAAGAATCAACAGCAGATAACCGGCCGCCATGGCTATGATCGTTCCCCAAAACAAAAGTCTACCCCTCGTTTCTTCCCTCATATTGACATTTAGTATCATATTACTATAATTCCAATGAATTTGATACATAATGTTTCGTTTTTGATAAAGAAACCCCATCCACTCTAATCTGCCGGCGGATCTAAATAGTTCATCATCCGGCTGTGCAGCTCCGTAGGATCGGTTAGAGCATGCAGATCGACTTTGTTCAATGGGTGGTATTTGAAAAACAATTGTCCTTTGATTTGCTTGATCTCCTGTTCTATTCTGTCCATGCAGGGAAGTAAATTGGAATTGTATACGATCAAATGTTCTATATTTTCCCGAACCTTGTTTAAAATAATGAATTCCCTTAATAACTCCTCGGCATTCATGGATGATCTATTCGGTCCCATTGAGATTTTCTCCTATATTCAATAGTCTAAAAGTATTATATCACTGATAGGAGTTAGTTCTAAATACCTAATTTACCAAATTTACAAAAAAAATTTGCAATAAGAAGGTCAAGCTCATTTCATTAATAAATCTTTATCTTTACCGACATCCTTCGAGTTACTTTTTAGTAGTAAACTGGTAAAGTAACCTTCGTAGACATTATTTCGGAGGTAAACGGTATTGAGCTTCTTCAAGTGGTCTATCGTAGCGCTATTGCTTGTATCGAATGTCGGGGTTATTGTGTTGGGGAAGAGGCATTTTGAGAATCAGGCTTCCGCTGCAGGCAGTTATGTACAGACAAACATCGTCAGCGTTAAAGAAGCGGTCTATGAAGACTCTATAAATCGGGTGGTCAAATAATGAATAATAAAATTGAAATTGATGTAAAAAAAATATTACTATCCTTAAATCTGGACTCCAAATATCCTTATCCGGTAAATGGAGAATATCTGCAACATCCGATAGCATCAGGTCTGGATTCCCCGCAGCCGCAGATTCAGTCTATGATGCCTGGCGTGATGGATGAAATAGAGAATTGAATATGGGGAATGGCTTAGTACTAATATAAGAAAGAGTGCACCTGTCAGGTGCACTCTTTTAACAATTCGCATTTTAGAAAATGGATAAATCTCATGGCGCTTTCGGTGGATAACGGTTCCCCTTCATGGGTAAAAGAAAATTTCTCCATGATTACATCTTCCGGAAGATGTAAGCTGTTCACTAATTCCTGTACGTCTTGATCAATAAAGCTTTGCATGATGCTCCAACCCCTTCCCATTTGTCCCACATCAATCAACGGAAGCCAGTATTCGGCAGCTGGCAGGCATTTTGAAGCGAATAGCTCAAGGCAGCCCCTATAGCTTTGCGTCACCACTTTTCAATGGTTTTGCCAATTTTTCGTTATATGGTGGTTGTAAATCTATCATATACGAATTTTCAATGAACAACAACATCATTTCTCAAGTTTTCGTTGTTGTTCTTTTATAAATTTTCTTTTACACCTGTAGAGCACGAGGATGATATCTGGTATGTCTGGTATGAAGCCTTTGGGTCAACTATTGAGGCTTTCAGCGCGGCGTATCGGAAAATAAATGTTCTCCTTTGGATCTTATGATCAATCCTTCCCCAAATTCCTCCACCATGACGTTATATCTATCGCTAATCCGCGGAGCAGCAGCCCTCTAATAACACCTTCGTTTTTGGTGCCCTTGGAATAACCGTCACAGGATATGGGCTTAAGGATATCCTTCGTAAACAGGTAAAAGATTCGAGGGGTGACCGTTCCATTTTCGATACACAATGTTTCTGGATATGTATATGTTTTTCTGGTTGAAATTGTTTATTTAAGTGTTGAAAATTTCGACGGAATTAGCTAATATAATGTTACAAAATGTATCTAAAGTAGGAAGGTAGATGGTTCATGCCGCCAAGACTTATGAGAAAAGTACCAAGGGAAAGAAAGATGACGATCGTTGAAGAGCCGGAGAAGATTACTTTTCCGGTCCTGCAGAAGACGAATAAAGATTTCAGCCCTTTTTTCGTAGGAACGGAGAAAGGAATGGACTTTGTATGCGGCTCCTGCAATCTGGTACTGCACAAAAATGTCAGAATTGTATCTCTTCCTATTCTGGCGGTATATGAATGCCCCCAATGTAAACAATTAAACACCCTTTAACCTTTATGGCCGTTGGCCAGCGGAAAATGCTCGATGGCTTCATACATCGGATTCTGATGCAGATGACTTTGGTACAAGACCACGCTTTGAACCCGCCACGCCTGCTGGACTGTAGAGGATTCAGCGGGATCATCTGTCCATGGAGTCGCTGGGAACGCGGTTTTTCCAATATATCTTCTAGCCAGAGTAATGTGAGGGCTGTATGGGCGCGCCTCGTGCTCGAATCCGGCTTGGCCGGCTGCCTGCTCGACTTTGGACTGCAGCATGGATAAGCGGGGCAAATCACCCCCGACCCCTGCCCAGAGGATACGGGGGGAAGCGAGACGGCCGAAAGCTCCCCAGCCTTCCAGACGGAGCTCAAATGCAGGGTAAGACCCGGTAAGCCCGGACAAGTCTTGCGCAATTTGACGGTGGGCTGCTGCGGAGGCTGCCCCCAAAAATTTCAATGTAATATGCAGATCCTGGGGATGAACCCAGGTGTGAAAAGCATATTCCTTCTTCATGGCCTGCATGTTCTCTTTCAAGACGGTTCGAATGTCATCCGGAATAGGGATGGCGATAAACAATCGCGGATCGGTCATGCGATATTCACCTCGTTGTGTCGGCTGCTGCCGCTTTATAGCCTTATACTTTACAAAGTAGGGCAATCTGATGAATCCTGTAAACAAATACTTGATGAAGCGTGACGAACTTTGCTATCATAGCGTATATCCTATGAAAAGCGAAGGTGTGAAACCAGTGACTAAGCGCGCATATAATTTCAATGCGGGACCGGCTGCGCTGCCTTTGGAAGTGCTTCAGAAGGCGCAGGCGGAATTCGTGGAGTATCAGGGAATCGGTATGTCCATTATGGAAATTTCCCACCGCAGCTCACAGTACGAACAATTAAATGCGGAAACGCAGAGCCTGCTTAAAGAATTGTTCGCTATCCCGGACGGCTACAAGGTATTGTTTATGCAGGGCGGGGCAAGCACTCAGTTTGCCGCAATTCCGATGAATTTCTTGAAGGCCGGTCAGGCGGCAGGCTACGTTCATACCGGAGCCTGGGCGGATAAAGCGCTCAAGGAAGCGAAGCTGTTCGGTGAAACGAAGATCTTAGCCAGCTCGGAAGCGGACAAGTTTACCCGTATTCCGGATGTAAGCCAATTGGCCTTGGATCCCGGCACGGCTTACGTGCATATCACTTCGAATGAAACGATTGAGGGAACTCAATACCAGCAGTATCCGGATACCGGCAGCGTTCCGCTGATCGCCGACATGTCCAGCGACATTCTGTGCCGTCCTGTAGATATTTCCAAATTCGGGATGATTTATGCAGGGGCGCAAAAAAATCTCGGTCCATCGGGTGTGACGGTTGTCATTTTGCGGGAGGACATGGTTCAGGATACGCCGAAGCACATTCCGACCATGCTCCGTTATGAAACGCATGTAAAGAACGATTCCTTGTACAATACTCCGCCGGTTTACTCCGTATACATGGTGAATCTGGTGCTGAAGTGGATTAAGGACAACGGCGGGCTGGCGGCTATGGAGAAGCACAACCGCGAGAAGACGAACCTGATCTACAATGCGATTGACGAAAGCGGCGGCTTCTACCGCGGCGTTGTTGATCCGGAAAGCCGCTCCATCATGAACATTACCTTCCGTCTGAAGGATGATGAGCTGGAGAAGCAGTTTATTAAAGAGTCGGAGCAGCACGGCTTCGTAGGCCTCAAAGGGCACCGCAGCGTCGGCGGACTGCGCGCATCGACATACAATGCCGTACCGTATGAGGCTTGCAAGGCATTGGCTGAATTTATGGCTGATTTTCAGAAGCGCAACGGTTAAGAACGATAACTCGAAGATGCCGGTGAAGGGGTTTGCCGGCATCTTTTTTTATACTTTTTGATACATAATGTTTCGTGCTCTGTTGAATATATATGAAGAAATGTAGGATTTCCACCCTAAATATTTCTTGAAATTCATAATAAATGATGGAAAAAAGGCAGAGGATAAGATACAATTTGTATCATGTAGATGCATAGTCTCGTATCGGATGGAGGAGGACTTGATTTTGGGAGTTGGAAGCCGGTTATGGAAACGTACGGTTTGGGTAACCGCCTTATTAGGTATGGTTACAACGGCTGAGGTTAGCGCCAATGAAGCTTTTAGCGATTTGAAGGATTCCTATGCACAAACCGAAATATTGCGGTTGGTCGAAGCGGGGATTATCAGCGGGTATGAGGATGGGACTTTCCGGCCTGATCAAGCCGTAACCCGTGCGGCTCTTGCCAAAATTCTCGTGATATCCCTGCAGCTTTCCGAAGAGCCGGAGTCCGCATCGGGATTTGAGGATGTTCCGGAGGATGCCTGGTACAGAGGCTACGCAGGAGCATTGGTGAAAGCAGGAATAACGCAGGGGACTTCTGCAGCGGCATTCTCCCCGAATGAACCCGTTACAAGAGAACAGATGGCCGTTTTTTTTGTTCGTGCGTTCGGTCTGGAAGACAAGGCCGGCAAAGCGGCTCTGGAGCTGCCCTTTACGGATAAGGATCAGGTGTCTGATTGGGCGAAACCCTATGTAGCGCTGGCCTATCATATGGGCTTTATTCAGGGAATCTCTCATGCGGAGGGGATATTGAGCTTTGCTCCGGGCGAGCCTGCCCAAAGACAAGCGCTGGCCAGGCTGGCCTTTCAATTCAAATATAATCGCGATCCCTATCTCGCGGCTGCCCATCGCATCGTCAATGAACGCTCCGGTGCCGCCGACCCGGGGCAGGCTCCGGGCTCTGGCAGGGGCGGGGAGGATAAACCTGCTGCTCCGGGAACCAATCCGGCTTCAGGTACGGGAGGAGCACCGGCTTCCCCGGGTTCGGGTACAGGCGGAGGCGGAGGTGCTGTCCCGGCGCCTGTTCCTGCCGTTCAACAGGCGATTCGAGCGGCTATCGATGCCATTCACGCTTTACCTAGCGCAGATCAGCTCACCCTAAGCCATAAACAGGCGGTAACAGCGGCCCGAGAGAAAGTAGAAGCGGCAAAGGGCCAAGGAGCCGCCGATACGGATATCACGAATCTGAACCTTCTGCTTGCAGCCGAGGCCAAAATGACAGAGCTGGAATCGGTGCCCCAGCCTGGAAGCGGGCCGAGGATTCAGTCCGCGCTTGCTCATATTGGCGGGCAAAGCATTGCCGCCGAGATCGGTGAAGGCAATGTGATCTCATTTACGATACCGGGTTCTGTTGCTGATTCAGAACGTTTCACCGGCTTTTCTATTCAAGCCTCTCCGGATGTCCAGTCCATTTCCGTGACCGCATTGGGGATGACAAGAAGCATTACATTCCATAACGGTACAGCCCATCTTGAGGTGAGCCACATATTGGGAGGTGCAGATCCGCAAGGTGACGGTGTCACGATCCAGACGCTAAGGTTACTGTCGGGAGGCTCGACGATTCATCTTCAAGCCAGAGTCAGTCTTCAGTCCGGTGCGACGGAGCAGCTCACACTTGTGCTTAATCCATAGCGTTTAATCAAGGAAGCCGGGATAAGAATTTACCAAGGAAGCGGGGGAATGCTGCTTGTATTCCATGAAAATCAATTCGGTTCGTTATTATCTGTCCATCCTTTTAATTGTATCGATGGTCTTATCGATGTTCGGTGCGGGAACCGCACGTTCCGCAGAGGCGGATCCCGGTGCGGCGGTTGAAACGGCGGAGCAGCTGTATTCGTTCTCCGATATTGCCGACTCATATGCCGTACAGGAAATTCAGTCTTTAGTGCAGGCGGGAATTCTCTCGGGCTATGAAGACGGGAGCTTCAAGCCGCGGGAGGCGATGACGCGTGCTCAGCTGGCCAAGGTTCTGGTCCTGGCATTGGGACTGGAAGAAGACGCTGCGGCGGCCGGAGTGTTTGCCGATGTTCCTGCCGGCTCTTGGTTCCAGGGATATGTAGGGGCGCTTCTCCAAACCAGCATGACAGACGGGACGTCCGAGACCACATTTTCTCCGGATCAACCTGTAACCAGAGAGCAGCTTGCTGTATTTTTTATCCGCGCGTTGGGTCTGGAAGCTCTGGCGGCGAGGCTGCCTTCGGATATGGCGTTATCGGATGCCGGTCAGATTTCGGATTGGGCGAAGCCTCATGTGGCGCTCGCGTTCAAAATCGGTTTCCTGCAGGGCATCGATAATGGGGACGCAACGCTGCGGTTTAGTCCGCAGGATGCTGCCGACAGGCAAGCTTTGGCGAGATTGGCTTACGAATTTAAATTTAACCGGACGATATATATGAGCAGAGCCAACCAGCTTGACCCGAGTGGAGCATGGGCAGCGGCGGTGAAAGCGGCCAATGAGGCCATCGCTGCGCTGCCGGCCGTTTCCGCTTTAACGATCAATGACAAAGCGGCTGTGGAAGCAGCCAGGGCAAAGGTCGAGGCCGCACGGAAGCTGGGGGCATTAGACAAGGACTTTCCAGGTCTGGGCAGGCTGGCGGATGCCGAGAAAAAGATAGAAGAATTAAGCAAGTCCTCGGGCAGTATTGGCGGGGGCGGCGGTGGTGGCGGAGGCGGCGGCGGATCTGTCGGCGGACCGCAGACCTTATGTACAATCAATGCAGGCACGTATACCGGCCGTATTAAAGTTTGTTCCGGAGTAAAAGTATTCGGACCGGAGCAGGGGCTTGCCACGATCCAGGGAACGCTTATTCTTGACCCTGGTTCTGCCGGGGAGCTGGAGCTTCGTAATATTAAAGCGGACAATGTCGAGATTCTATCCGGTGCCGGGAACTCGATTCACTTCTCTACGAATGTGACCATTACGAATTTGTACATCAGTGCATCCGGTCAAACGAATCAGGTAAGAGTGGTTACCTCTGCTACCACCGTTGTGACCCGAACTCTGGTTTCGTCCCAGGCGATTCTGGAGTCGCAAGACGGTACTTTAGGAAATATTGATTTGCTTGGAGGTGCCGCCAACAGAAGAGTGGAGCTTCGGGGAACGATCAACGGGAGTGTCAATGTCCGTGCGGCGAGCTCAACGCTGGTCATTGCTCCAAACACGACGGTTGCGCAAGTCAGCGTAGCGACCAGCGTCTCGGTCGTATCCAGCGGTACAGTAAATCAGCTTACGGTAACGTCGGCTGCGGTTAACAGTACGGTCAATTTGTCAGGCTCGTTCACAACGACAACGGTCAGCGTGGCCGGAGCAGGGGCGACCTTAAACGTAGGCCAAAATACAACGGTGTCGCAGGTTCAGGTTTCCGCGGCGGCAACCATCAGCTCCAACGGCCGGGTAAGTCAAATCAGTGTTACATCGGCCGTAGCCGTCAGCCTGTCGGGTTCCTTCACGACAACAACGGTAACCGTTGCAGCTTCAGGGTCTACACTCAATGTAGGTCAAAATACTACCGTATCTGCGGTAGTCATTTCTCAGACGGTTACCAGTGTCACACTGACTGCGAACGGCAGCATCACAACGATAGAAGCCACTTCGACAACGACCATTGTGTTGACGGGCAGCACCACGGACCAGATAAGGAACAACGCCAAACAAGCAGCGCTTCAAGCCATCAGTGCTTTGCCTGCCGATATTACTTTTAATGATAAGGCAGCCATTGAGGCCGCTCAGAGAAAAGTAAACGGTGCAAAAGGAGTAGGGGCGGCCTTTACCTCTGATGAATTAAGCAAACTGGTGAATGCGCAAAACAAGCTCATCGAAATTAAGAATAAAGCGATTCAGGATGCCATGAATGCGATCGCAGCGCTTCCGGCTGTCATTACATTGGCCGATAAACCGGCTATCCAGGCAGCCCGTGCCAAAGTGGAAGACGCTGTAGCCAAAGGCGCAGCATACGCTGATATTAGCAACCTGCAAGTGTTGATTAATGCCGAAAGCAAAGTGGCAGATAACGAACCGCCGGTCATTCTCTCGGGATCTGCGACGATCGGAGGGGCATCGGTGCCTGCAGTCGTATCCAACAATGAGGTTACCTTCACATTGGGGCATTCCTTGAACAACTCGGACATGATCACGGCCTTTGCGATGGCGGCATCACCCGACGCAAATAAGCTGATCGTTACGGCATCCGGCTTGAGCAGAACGATAACGTTCACCAGCGGCACGGCCCATATGACCGTAGCCCAGCTGCTTGGCCCCGGCTTTGATCCGCAGGGGGACGGAGTTGCCGTAGGTACCATGAGAAGCCATCTTGCCGGCGGCAATCTGGAGTTAACAGGAGAACTGTCCGATCAGGTAGGCAATAAATCCGTAGTCAAGCTGAAAATAGTCAAAGAAGCGGGTGCTCCGGCCCCTGTGATTACCTCAGCTTCCGCTGTGATTGGAAACCAGACGATTCCTGTCGTCATGACTGTGCCCAATTACATTGCATTCATCATCGACGATGCTTTGCCGGATTCGGCTATGCTCACCAGCCTGACGGTGGCGGCTTCTCAAGGCGCCAATAATCTAACGTTTACCGATAGCGGGCAAACCAGAACGATTACCTTGGTTAACGGAATGCAGCGCACCGTGCCGGTAAGCGAACTGCTCGGACCCGCATTGGATCGGCAGAATGACGGTGTATCTGTAGGAAAGCTGAGATCGCTGCTTCAAAACGGAAACATTACGGTGCGGGGGATATTGACCGATACCAGCGGATCTCATTCGCCTGTGACCTTAACGATCATCAAAGGAAACCATGACTCGGTGCCTTCGTTGATCGCCGCTGCAGCTCTCATCGACGGGATTACCGAACCTGCCGTCATTACCTCCGGCAATACCATCACGTTTACTTTAAGCGGAGCCTTGAACGATTCCCAAATGTTAAAGGGCCTTGCTATCCATGCTTCAGGCAATGCCGACATGCTTACGATAACGGAATCCGGCATCACAAGAACGATTCACTTCTCCAACGGCTCAGCGAATTCGACGGTAAGTCAGCTGCTCGGAAGCGCCTTTGATCCTCAAGGCAATGGGGTTTCCGTCGGAAAATTAAGAAGTACGTTCGGAAGCGGAACCATCACCGTTACCGGAAAACTGTCGAATTATCAAGGGGTTACCAACGATGTTACAGTAACGGTGATCGTGGAGTAGTTGGAATGAGAAAATAAAGCTCTAGACTGACTGCCCGGTTCATTAAACTAACGGGCAGGTTCGACAAGTTCCGCTATAAGCGCTACGGCGTGAAAAGCGGGAGATTACATGACTAATCTTAACTTTACAATCGAGGATGGGAATGACGGAGCCATGTTTCCTGAAACCATCCCGCCAATACTCCTGCATGCGTCATGCCTGACAGGCTATGGGGTATGGAGTACAGGTAGATTCGGCAGAACGAAGGCTGAAGCCATTCAAACTGAAAAGGGATGCCAACGGATATGCCGCGCGGAGTGCTTTGGAAACTGTCACGCTCCGTGCGGAGCAGGGCAAAGCTGGAGATCACATCAAACGCTTACCTATTGCTGCGTTAGTTGAACAAGTTGTAAATATAGCATTTTAAAGTAAGAGCATTTCTTTGTAATGAGAAATGCTTTTTTTTTTTGCTTAAAATAAAAAGAATATTCCATTAACAATAACAATATAATAAAAAACGATATGAATTTATTGTAAAACAATAAATTGCGTGTTAAAGTCATTTTATAATTAAATTAGCGAGGTGCTCTTTATGAAACGGGGAACAACACTCTTTTTGAAGATGGCTGTTATTCTTATTGGAATCCCAATTCTTGCTTTGTGCATATTTTTAGTGCCTAAGATCGGGAATTTTGCTGGAGAATTGTATCCAGATATCGCTTATATGAAATCTCTCGTTTTAATCGATATGTACGCGGCAGCGATACCTTTTTACTTTGCTCTGTATCAAGCTTTTAAACTTTTAAGATATATTGATAAGAACCAAGCGTTCTCGGAATTATCCGTAAAGGCTTTAAAGAATATAAAATACTGTGCCATCACAATCAGTACCTTGTACCTGCTAGGTATGCCACTCTACTATCTCATGGCGAGGAGAGTTGACCCTCCAGTGATCACAGTCACCGGATTGGTCATTATTTTCGCTTCTATGGTGATCGCCGTTTTTGCTGCTGTTCTCCAAAGACTTTTACAGGAAGCTATAAATATAAAATCAGAAAATGATTTAACGATCTGAGGTGAATAACATGGCGATTATCATCAATATTGATGTGATGCTAGCAAAACGAAAAATGAGCGTAACGGAGCTTGCGGAGAGGGTTGGAATTACTATGGCGAATCTTTCCATTCTGAAAAATGGGAAAGCAAAAGCGGTTCGTTTTTCAACATTAGAAGCAATATGTAAGATTTTGGATTGTCAGCCAGGTGATATTTTGGAGTACAAAAGCGACGAAGACACTCAATAAAAACAGACAACAAATTTATTTAACTAACGTTTCCCATTAGCTCAACGGCAAAGCTTTTTTTGCAAAACAATGGCTTGGATATCATTTACAAGTTGTTTGTATTATGATATTATTTATTTACGTAAATACGTATTACGTAAATAAATAATACGGGGTGAAGTTTTTGACTCGTGACTATGGTGTAGAACTGGATGTACTCAAGACACAGCTGGCTGAACTTCAAGAGATTGTTAAACAGACCGCGAAAAACTCTTCAAGCAAAGAAACACGAATCAAAGAAGATTGCGACCAATCGGGCAAACCTCTTGTAGACATTAACACTGGACAGGGAGAATTGGGTGGTATATTTTTTTCAGGTCAATACCTTGGCGAGAAGTCGCGTTATAGATGGGAACCACACGGACGGGATGTCAAACAGCTGTTAGATCTCGATAGTGATAAAGTTGCGAAAATTTTATCTGCACTTGGCCATAAACAACGTATCGATATCATAAGAGCCGTCTTACAACAACCCTTGACGGGCGCCGAACTCGTAGATCGCTTAAATATGGGTACCACAGGACAATTGTATCACCATATTAAAGCATTGCTAGGAGCTGACCTCCTAACGCAAGAAGAACGCGGCGGTAACTACACATTTCCTGGACATCGAGCACTCCCATTTTTGCTTTTATTAGCTGCAGTATCAGAGTTGCTTGATACAAGTGACTACATGGAGTTATCGGAAGCTAGAAATAACGCAGGTGATTATTTAGGCACCTCACCAGAGGAATACGATCCACACCTATTGCTTCGGTCAGTATTGGAGAATACAATCCTTGAACATCAGGCGGGCTATTGTTCCGATGTTAGTGTGGTTTTTCATAGCGACGGCAGCGTGACTGTTGCCGATAACGGTCGAGGGATTCCTGTTCAGGCTTTTTCAAACTCGGAAAAGCCGCGTGTTCAAGCTGTTCTCACCGAAATAAGCCGTTTTTCTGCTTCATTCAATGCACCGAACAGCCAAAAGGGTATCACGATTCCAATCGTTAACGCGTTGTCACAAAGGCTTACGGTAGAAGTGCGAAGAGAAGGCAAGGTGTTCCGTCAGGAATACAAGCACGGTATCCCTCAAACTTCTCTTCTCACTGTCGGACTTACAAATGAAACAGGAACAAGCCTTACGTTTTTTCCCGACAAAGAAATATTCCATTCAGGCTTCGACCAAAGTCTGTTTGCCAATGAAATCGCCGACATTTCGGAAACATTTCCAAATCTGAAAATACATCTGCTCACTGACTGATTGGCAAGGTGGAGGCTCCTCTTTACAGGGAGTCTCTTTTTCTATATACGAATCATTTATGACAATAGAAAAGGCCGTAGGCGTCCTGACAAAAAGTATCCGTTAGTATAAACTGCTGCCCGTTAGTATCAATAAAAAGGACGCTCCCGCGTCTTCCGAAACAATCAAAAGAGCACCGGCCATGATGGCCGGTGCTCTTCCGCTTTTATGCCAACGATTCTTTGGCGTTAGGCTCCGTTAATTTGTATCCGACGTTGCGAATGGTTAAAATATATTCTGGACTGCGAGTTTGAACCTCGATTTTGTCGCGGAGATGACTGATGTGCACATCGACGATGCGGGTATCTCCCAGGAAATGATAATCCCAGACGCCATGAAGCAGCTGCTGCCGGCTGAGGACTTTGCCCTGGTGCTTGCACAAGAATAGGAGCAGGTCGAATTCCTTGGGCGTAAGCTCGATGAATTCATCTCTTACTTTCACCTCGCGCTGCTCCGGCAGGATCTCGATGTCACCGATCATGAGAGGCGATTCATCCCCGGCCGACGGGAGCAATTGAGAGCGGCGCAAAATGGCCTGGATGCGCGAGATCAGCTCCTGCGGGCTGAACGGCTTGGTCATGTAATCATCCGCTCCATTGTCGAGTCCGGCAATTTTGTCGGAAAGATCATGCATGGCGGTAAGCATAATAATAGGAACCAGATTATTTTGGGCGCGCAGCCGGCGGCAGACCTGGATACCGTCTACCTTGGGCAGCATGAGATCCAGAACAATCAAGTCCGGACGATAGTCCTTGATGGCGCTGAATACGGATTCTCCATCATAAATGCAATGGACGTCATAGCCGACCAGTTTGAGGTTGAATTCAATGAGCATCGAAATCGAAGGTTCGTCGTCAACGACAAGAATTTTTTTCTTCAACATTCGAGAATCTCCTTTTTATGTGCGCTTGATGGTTGTATTATCGCACCGCAGGATCATCCGCGTATTAAGAAAGCGTAAAATGTATGTTAAAATTGACAAACTTTTGTAGTATAATGGTTGACGTTGAAAGAGGAGTGAAGAAAGAGCAATGGCATTTCATATCGTATTGGTTGAACCGGAAATTCCCGCAAATACCGGCAATATCGCCAGAACCTGCGCAGCGACGGGAACCTGGCTTCATCTGGTTAGACCGCTGGGCTTTAACACGGATGACAGGACGTTAAAGCGGGCAGGCCTGGATTACTGGCATGCAGTTAATATCGAATATCATGATTCGTTTCAGGAAGTGAAGGATAAATACAAGGATTCCCGTTTTTTCCTGGCAACGACGAAAGCAAACAAGCTGTACACGGATATTGCATTCCAGGACGAAGATTTTTTGGTCTTTGGCAAGGAAACCAAAGGACTGTCTCCCGAGATTTTGGAGCAGCATCCCGAGACGCTGATGCGTATGCCTATGACCGATGCGGTCCGTTCGCTGAACCTGTCCAATTCCGCTGCCATCATATTGTATGAAGGACTGCGGCAAACCGGCTTTCAAGGGTTGAAATAAGCACGACGGAAGGAATTCTCTCATGAGCGTCGAACTGTATAGTAGAATGGAGACAGTTTGTCGATAAGTGAGGTGAATTGATGATGAAACCGGCAGGTGTGGTTAGAAAAGTTGACCAATTGGGGCGGATTGTACTGCCTAAGTCTTTACGTAAACGGTATCAAATGAATGAGGGCGATCCTGTGGAGATCTTGGTAAGCGGTGATCATATCATTTTGGAGAGGTACCGTCCGCGCTGCGTTTTTTGCGGCTCGATGGAACAGGTGAACGAATTCAGAGAAAGACATATATGTGCCGAGTGTCTGGGTGAAATGAAATTATTGAGGCACAATGAAGAATAGAGAAAAGCATCACGTCTCCGGGTCATCATTGAGACGCGATGCTTTTTTCTTTGTTCGGGTCCATTTACGCAGTTCTTTTTTATTATTGGTTAATTTTTGAATCGCCACCATGCGTTCGATTAAGCCTTCATCATTCGGATCGGAATACAGGCAGCTGCTGATAAACTGGGCGGCCTCCTCAAATTGCTTCAGCCTGCAGCAGTAATCCGCTGCCCACAAGGCGAGCTTCTCCCAGTCCCGAACGAATTTCTCCTTTAATGAAAGAGAAAAGGTATCGTAGCAGCCCGGCAGGATATGCTGGGTCGCACGCGGCAGAATAAGCTTGCACATCGCATATTTCAGCACGGGATCCTTCTCCTCAAGGCCCCGGCTCATTTCCTCCATCAATTCCGCCAAATCGCATTCGATCGTACATGTAAAATAAATCGAATCCCGGTCTATGACCAAGCATGACGGCTCATCAGGCTGAGGCTCGAACAGCTTCGCAAAATGATTGAGATACACCCTCAGATTGCCCAGCGCCTTCTTGAGCTCCATATCCGGAAAAAGCGTATCGCATAATTCTTCCCTGGTGGCGGTTTGGTGAAATGCCAAGTAGATTAGAATATTTTTGGCATAACGGGTGTTCAAGCCCTCCCGAATCAGCCGGCCGTTCATTTCGATTTCAAAGCCGCCCATACATTGTATAGAGATCTTGTTCCTTGCAAAAAGCCGGTTATACCCCTCGAGAAAAGTCTGTTGCAGCAACCCCTCAGTGAAGAGATGATGATCTGTTCTTATATTTTTCGGCTTTTGAATAAATTGCAGGATCCATTCTCCGGTAACCACCGGCTGATCGAAAAAAACCATATTCGAAGCGTCCGGAACAATGAGGAACCTGGAATGATGAAGAAAGGAATTATACAGGGATGTGAAAGCAGGCGGAAACAGAGGATCCGCTTCACCCGACAAGACAAGTGCAGGTTTATGAATCCGGCGCAAAAACTCCAGCTTAAAATGAATTGCGATTTCCAAATGATTCATATACATGTTTACAGGAAGTCGCGCATAGGATTGAACAATCCTTTTCACAACCAACGGATCCTTATGCTTCACGGTTAGGCGTTGAGCCGTGAATTCTCCAAGCTTATCCAGCGTTTGGGCTTTGGCCAGTTCTCCCCTTAATTCCTTCTCCTTGATCAAAGGCGGCAGGGGCAAAAAAATCTGGGGCGAGATCAATATCAGGCTTTCGACATGCGGTTCATATTTATAGGCAAAATGAACAGCGATGGCGGCCCCGAAGGAATGACCGACGATGACCGGCTTGAGAAGCCCCAAGCCCTGCACCAGCGATAACAAATCATCGCAAAGCAGATCTAAAGTCACCGTCTTGCTGCCGTCCCCGCTTTGGCCATGGCCTCTTAAATCATAAAGCAGTATGGAGCAGCGCTGCCTTAAGATCGGGATAAGATAGTGAAAATAACTGCTGTCGAGTCCCGTTTCATGAATAAATACGACGGTTGCCAAAGACGAAGATGCGGATTCATAATATTCATAATAAGATTGAATATCGCCGGTTTGCAGTTCATTCATGTGCTGGAAGTCCTCCGTTATCCAAAGAAGTAGTCTTTAAGAACTAGGACCCGTGGGTTAATTATAGGAAACTTTTATGTAAATTAAAAGAATCGTTGAAAATCAAATGAAATAACTGGAATTTGTAACTATTTTGTAACGCTGGATTTGGTAAGATAGTCAAGAGGAGGAAAATAATCGAAAATATCCCGGATTACGCAGACTGGTCTCAGTTTGAGCTATATATAGGTCCATAGAAACGGAGTGTTGAAATGGTGTCGGAGCCTGTGGAAATCATTCATATCGATGTTGCTAAATTATTGAATCAACTTGGAATCAGCACTCAAAAATTCCCGTTGAAAAATCAAGTGATGCCGACGGAATGGACTTGGAACCAGGAAAAAGCGGAATTAACCAAGGTGTTAAAGGCTGAAAATCATGATCAGATTGGCAATATGGATCAGTTGTTGTAATTCTAACCAGGTTAAGGATGTACGATAACCCTCATTATGATACAATATGTATCTAAAGTCAAATGAGAAGGCGATGAGGGCTTGCAGCCTAAAGCAAGCCAAAACCCCTAAAAAAATAGTATCAACCCGTCTCATGACAGGCCGATACTATTTTTTTCGATCACAGACCCTTTGTTTTATCATCATTATAGGCTGCTGTAAGTATCGCGGTGATGAACATCAAGAAGATCAGATTCATAATCCAGAACGTGGCTGACATCAAAATTGCACCTCCCATTGCATATTATACCCAACGGTACATGAAAAGAAAACGTATAAATATGTGAACAAGCTTCCAGTATATCATTTCGATTTAGAAGGAATGGAAATCATGATCGATATACACACGCATATTCTCCCCGGAATCGACGACGGCGCGAAGGATGAGCAGGAAGCGATCCTTATGGCGCGGGCTGCAGTGGAAGAAGGAATCGCCGTCATTCTGGCGACTCCGCACCATGCCAATGGAAGATTCGATAATCCGGGAAAGGAGATCCAAAACCATGTTCAAGCCCTCAACCTGGTGCTCAGCCATCAGGAAATCCCTCTAAAGGTGCTGCCCGGGCAGGAGGCTCGAATTCATCAGGGCTTGCTGGAGGAGCTTGAACAAGGACATGCGATCGCTTTGGCCGATTCGAATTACCTTTTGCTCGAGCTTCCGTCCAGCTTTGTTCCTCCGTATACGGAGGAGATGATTCATGAATTGAGAGTCCTGGGCATTACCCCTATTATCGCCCATCCGGAGCGGAACGCGGAATTGGCGGCGTCTGCGTCCGGGCTGATGCGGTTATTGGAGCGGGGAGCCTTGACGCAGCTGACCTCGCATTCGGTTGACGGGCGATTCGGTCGCAAGCTGCAAAAGCTGTGCCTGGAATGGTGCAGACAGGGCATGGTGCATTTGATTTCATCCGATGCGCATGATATAAGCGATAGGCCCTTTGGACTTAACCAAGCCTATTCGTTGATCTCCTCTCAAGTGAACAGCACCGCGGCGGCGGAGCTTAAAGATAATGCCGAGCGATTGATCAGCGGATTCGAGCTTCGGACGTTACAACCGGTATTGCTGGACAAGAAATGGTGGAAGCTGTGGTAAAACCTCATTTAAAGAACAAAAAGTGTGTGGGCAGCCGTCTAAGCTTTCCATTATCCGATGGCCTGTTTATGACTTGTCCTTCAAAAATCAGGCTTGAAGACCCGCCTCCGTCCAGATTGTAAGCATCCTTTACTCCCAGAGAGAGGAGCTTGTCCTGAAGCTCGGCCAGCGTAGCCCCCGAATTCCCGCTCTCGTTGTAGCCGTCGGTCACAAGGAACAGCAGCTGATCATTCTTAAAATTGCCTACGACCGTCCGCGGCGCACGAGCCGGTGATGTGAGCCACTGCTGCGGGATCGCCTGTTTATTCCCGTTTTGAAGCAGAACAGGGACAAAGGTCGCTCCGAAGCTGGGATTCAGCTTGTCCAGGTCCGCCTGCCTTGAAAATTTCCCCCCGATCAGCTTACGGTCCTTGTTCAGTCCGATGAACGCCAGGTCCTCAAAGGTCGGCTCGAACCCGTATACATACTTGCCGTTATACATTGTCGTGCTGAGAGGATACCGTCTGCCGCTCCGGCTGTCGTCGGCAAACCCGCCGGCATTCACACCGGCCACGGCGCCATAGCGGCTTGCTGCTTCAAGCGTCGTCTCGCTGCCGCCGACCTTATCCTGCCCCAGTATCATTTGCATCGCTTTATCCGATTTCAAATCCACTTTAAGCGCATAAGCTTTATAATTCGGTTCGTTAAAGGTATACAGCTTGATATCCGCATTTCCGCCTGACGAGGCACGTACAGCACCGCCTCCCAGCTTGAGCCCGATCCGGGCGTCAAAAATCGCTTTGGGACGCTGTGAAGCGAGCTCCGCCGTCTGGATCATGCCGGCTGCTTCGGCAGCGCTCTTGGTATATAGCTCGTAATGCTTCTCAATCGTCGTCCGGGTCAAAGCGGCATCCGCTCTGGCCTTGTCCAGCTTGCTTACGGCCGTCTGCACACTGTCCTGCAGATTCCAGCCGGCTGCGGGAATAGGCTCCTGCTGCGGAAGAGCCACGGTCATCTGCGCAAGGAGCAGGTAAAGCATAACGCCTGCAAAAGGCGCGCAAACGAGCAGCATCAAACGGTTTATGTGCTGTAATTTGTTCATGACGCCGGCACCTTCCTTATTACTTCAGCGCGTCGAGCTGATTCTTCAGCTCATCGAGCTTCTGCCTTACGTCGGCTAATTGGGTGTAAAGCTGATTGCTGTTATCGGTTCTGCTGCTGGCACTGTCCTTGGTAAAAGAGAGCAGCTCGTTTACGGAATCGATTTTGGTCTGGAGCTTGGCCATATCCGCCGTCATGCTTTCCTTCAAGCCGGCAATCTCCTGCTGGTATTGCCTTTGAATGGCATCGAGCTGATCGCTGGTCTGACGGGCGATTTCCTCTGTCAATTGAACCTTCAGATGGTCGGTATACAGCTTGGCGCCCCAGGCACCCAAACCGGCCAGAAGCACCCAGGCCGCAATCAGCACCACGTAGGCTTTTTTCTTCGCATTTACTCTGCCGGGGCCTTCGATCTTTTGAGGCGCCCGCGGCTCGAGAGGTGTATTCATGGCTGGTTCACCTTCCTGTATTCGTTCGGGGATACGCCAACCGCCTTCTTGAACACTTTGCTGAAATATTTCTCGTCATCATACCCGACCATAGCTGCGACCTGGGCAATGCGAAGGTGGGGATTTAACAACAGCAGCTTCGCCTTGTCGATCCGAATGCCGCTGATATAATCGGAAATATTAACCTGGAATTCCTGCTTAAACTTGCGAGAGATATATTCCCGGCTCAAGTAAAAATGATTGGCGATCTCCTGAAGCGTAATATCCTGATGATAGTGGTGCTGAATATACTTGGCAATTTCAAAAATGACATTGCTGTCCTGCTGCTGCCGCGTAAGCAGAAGACGGGACAGCTCCGTCAAGCTGCGAACAAGCTGCTGCTCCCACAAATCGATGGAGAACGTCCCTTCCTCGTTCATCGGGACAGTGAAAACCGAGTCTTCGTTCTGTCCGAAGAAGGGAGGCCCTTCCCCGAACATCTCGGTCAGCCACCGGTTCCGAAACGCATTGTACTCATGCCACCACAGCTCCAGCTGATCGATCGTAATGAGGGTCAGCTCGCGCACGGCGGAGGTCCATTCCAGGACCGCTTTGCGGATCTGCTGCTCACTGCCGCTCTGTACGGCCAGCTTGGAGCCTTCCGCATAGTCTGTAAAGGAAATCCTCTTGGGCGGCGCAGGCGGGCTGGGGTCAAATGTATATACGGCCTTGGTTTTGGCCAGCAGATTACGGCTCCTTAGCGCAAGACGCGCTTCCGTATAAGCCTGCGGCAAACCGCTTGGGAACGGCTTGCGCAAGCTGATGCCGATATCCGGCGTGTTCCCCAGAACAGAGCGGACCCCCTGCTGCAGCCGTCCAAGCAGCTGCTCTGCGGCATCCAGCTCCTCGTATAACAAGATCAATACCTCATTGTCGCTGTTCCAATACCGGTAAGCCACCCCTTGGCGCCTGCCGCTTTCGGCAAGCAGTTCATTACCGATGTTCGTTAAAGAGAAGAAAAGTAAGTCCGTATGCTTATCAAATTTTTGCTTCAGTGCGGCGCTAAGCGTATCGACGCTCAAAATCGCCACTCTGCATTCGCGAACGTTCCGGCTTAAGTCAAACTCCTCCTGCAGGGCATCGGCCATGAGCTCGTACCCTGACGGTTCGGTGATCAGCCCCGATAGATTCTTCTCCCAGTATACCGGCCGGAGCTGGTTCCTCTCGATGTTGCGTTCGGTTTGCTTGAACCGCTCGGCTTCCTCCTCGCGGATGCGCGTTACGGCTTTGCCGAGTGCGGCATGCAGCTGCTCGGCGTCGATGGGCTTGAGAATATAGTCGATGCCGCCGTATTTAATGACATGCCGGAGCAGCTCAAAGTCGTCATGTCCGCTCACTACAATCGTTTTCCCCGAAGGATAGTGCGTTTGAAGCCATTCCAGCAGCTCCATACCGCTCTTGAGCGGCATCATCATATCCGTAAATATAATTTGCGGTTTATGCTCTTCTATTTGCTTGATGGCCTCCACGCCGTCCTGGGCTTCCAGCACGGCGGTAATGCCAAAGTCATTCCAGGGCACGAGCAGCTTGATGGCATCGCGCACATGCTTCTCATCATCTACAATGATGGCTTTCATAATCTTAAGGAGCCTCCTTTGGCTGTGTCGGTATGCGAAGGGTTACCGTAACTCCGGAAGGCTCGTTATGCCCGATGATCATTTCCGCTTCATCCTCGTAAAAAAGCTTCAAACGGGACATGACATTGATGAGGCCAATGCTTTCTTCTCCCTGTTGAAGCTGAAGCCGGGCTTCGAGCTTGCGCCGCAGCTTCAAAAGCGTATCATCGCTCATGCCTGTTCCCTCATCCTGTATCCGGATCTCCATGCGTCCGTCCTCTGTGAGACCGGCGGCTATCGTCAACGTTTCCGAGCCCGATCGCTGATCGAAGCCGTGCTTAAAATAATTTTCCACGAGCGGCTGCAGGATCATTTTGGGCACTGGAATAGGCAGCAAATGCTCATCCACTTCATAATGAACCGTCAGCTGATGTTCAAAACGCTGCATTTGCAGCCCCAGATAAGCTTTCACATGGGAAAGCTCGCTTGCAAACGGGACAATCGTATCGCTGTTCATGCTGTATCGCATCAATTTGGCCAGCGAGGAAAGCAAGGAGTAGACCTGCGGAGCGTTGAGCTGCAAAGCCAGCGTCCCGATCGACTGCAGTGAATTGTACAAAAAGTGCGGATTGATTTGGGCCTGCAGCGCCTTGAGCTGATTGGTCTTGTTGGCGATTTCGAGCCGGTATTCCCGCATGATCAAATTATTGATCGTTTCCATCATACTGCGGAAGCGTCCGGCCAAAATGGCAAGCTCGTCACTGCCTTTGACGTCGATATCGGCATGCATGTTGCCGGTTTGAATTTTTCCGATCGTTCCGATCAACCGTTTGATAGGTGTCGTGAACCGGATCGAGATCGCCAGCGTGGCGAGAATGACAACGATCATGAATGCAATCAAAATCAGCATATTGATTTCCGTCAATTGTCTGGCGCTGCTGTTGAGCACCTCGTTTGGAATCCGTTTGACCAGCACCCAATGACTGAAGGGCGAATCCATGCGTTCATAAATGTGAATGCCCTTAAACCCGTCGCTGTCCCATTCGAAGCTGCCGCTCGGCTGGTTCAACAGCAGCAGATGCTTTACCCAGCCGGCTTCAATGGTTTGGCCCAGCTGGGCGGAATCAGAGCCGTAAATGACCGTGCCGTTCGTATCGAGAATGTACAGCTCCTCTTTTCCGTGATCGTACAGCTGATCGGAAATGGACTGTATCACATTCAGGTTCACATCGATCGATAGCGTTCCGAATTCCTGCATCGTCACGGCGTTCGTAATGGAACGGTGTAAGGTAAACACGGGAACGGAGGGAAGCGGGTTAAAGCCGCTCGATTGGTACGTATGGCTTACATGCGTCGGCTCCAATACGGTTTCGAATTTGCCTACCTGAGGGATATATTTCGGCTCGGTTCCTTCGTTGCGGAATATATTCCCGTGTGAGAATAGATAAGATTTGTCGGATTTGGACAAATATAAATAGGCTTGTTGAATTTCCTTTACGGACGTGGCGATGGCCTGCATGCCCCGGAAGATTTCATTGCGGTCCAGGTAATCGACTGCGCCGTTCTCGACCGCACTGTAAAGAGACGTATCGTTATAAATGGATAACGAAGCTTGCTGAATAACGTTCAAATGGTTTGTAATATTGGTTTTGCCCTGATAGATCAAGTTGGAATTCGTCCGGATCGCCTCATCGATCACATTGTGCTTCGTTATATAATAAGTCATTGCAATGGAGGTGGAGAACGGGATGATGGTTGCGGCTAACAGGAATACGATCAGCTTGTTCCGGATGCTGTTGCGAATCATGTCGAAAGGTCCTCCTCCAAGTGTTTGCGCCCTTATTGTATCAGGTGAGGTCAATAAATTCCACCTGTTACGTCACCAGAATCCGTGTTGTTCCCAACCGTCGGCTTCTATACTAAGGGTATACTTTCCCTGCCATCTGCAAAATGTATAAAAAACTTCTATGTAAGGAAAAAGGGGGCGTAAAGCCATGAAAAAGAAACAGCGTTCGTCTGAGCTGCTGCAGCAGCTCGTGTTCGTCGGACCGGCATTATTGTTCTTTTTGATTATCATCATCATTCCGTTTCTCATGAGCATCTACTACTCCTTCACGGAGTGGAACGGCGTCACTTCGGATGTAAAGTGGGCCGGATTCGATAACTTTACACATATCCTGCTTACGGATACAGACTTTCACAAATCGTTCTGGTTTACCACCCGGTTTACGATAACCAACGTCATCCTGGCTAACGTTCTTGGTTTCCTGCTGGCTCTTTTGCTGTCCCAGGCCTTAAAGACCAAAAACATGCTGCGCACCATCTTTTTTATGCCTAACGTTATCGGGGGGCTGCTGCTGGGCTTTATTTGGCAGTTTATTTTCGTCAAAGGCTTTGCCACAATCGGAGAGCTGACCCAGCTTGCTTTCTTCCAGCTGCCTTGGCTCGGAGATGCGCCTACAGCCTTCTGGGGCTTGATCATCGTCAGCGTTTGGCAAACGGCCGGTTATTTGATGGTCATCTATATCGCGGGCCTGGCCAACGTGCCTAAGGAGCTGACGGAAGCGGCATACATTGACGGGGCTACCCGGTTTCAAACCCTGCGTCACATTACGCTGCCTATGATTATGCCGGCCGTCACGGTTTGCTTGTTCCTGACGATCTCCTGGGCGTTCAAAATGTACGATCTGAACGTTTCGTTGACCCAAGGCGGACCTTTCAACTCGACTCAATCGGTTGCGCTCAACATTTATGAAGAAGCGTTCCGCAATAACCGTTACGGTCTCGGGACGGCGAAAGCCTTTATTTTCTTCGTTGTCGTGGCGCTGATTACGCTGGTTCAGGTGAGCATCACGAAGAAAAGGGAGGTTGAGGTATAATGCAATCGACCAAAAATTACAACAGCCGTACTTTCCTGCTGGAGGTGCTCGGGGTCCTGCTGGCCGTGCTGTTCCTGGTACCGTTCTATTTCGTCATCGTCAATTCCATGAAGACATTTGGAGATTTGCTGGTCAACTCGGCCAACCTGCCGAAGTCGCTTAATTTTGATAACTATGTCAAAGCATGGGACATCATGAAGTTTCCGAAGGTGTTCATGAACTCCTTGTGGATCACGGTGGTTAGTAATGCGGGGCTTGTGATTATCAGCTCCATGGCCGCCTACCGGCTCGTCCGCCGGCCTTCGAAGTTCAATAACCTGATTTTTCTTGCGTTCGTTGCCGCCATGGTCATTCCGTTCCAATCCATCATGATTCCGCTGGTACGAGTGGCAAGCGAGCTCAACCTGATGGACAGCCGGACCGGACTTATCATTTGCTATTTCGGCTTTGGCGTATCGTTGAACGTGTTCTTGTATCACGGATTCATTAAATCGATCCCTAAGGAAATCGAGGAATCGGCGACCGTAGACGGCTGTACCCCTTTCGGCGTGTTCTGGAAAATTATTTTCCCTCTGCTCAAGCCGATGAGCGTAACCGTCATTCTATTGAACAGCTTGTGGATTTGGAACGACTTCCTGCTTCCGCTGCTGGTGTTGAACAGCCCTGATCTGCGGACGATTCCGCTGGCCACCTTCGCCTTCTTCGGCCAGTATACGAAGCAGTGGGATCTGGCTTTGGCGGCTTTGGTGCTGGGCGTCATTCCGATTATCCTGTTCTTCCTGTCGATGCAAAAGTACATTATTGAAGGGATTACGGCGGGTTCGGTCAAAGGCTGATCCAACGCGAGGGAAGCGCAATGAAAGCGGTTGTTCAAAATGTTCCACCTTTTCGATCAATATTCTCGGTGTTCGAAGTGAGGGGCGTTTTATACAATAAACATGCAAGCTAGATAAAAAGAGGCAAAAAAATAGGGAGGTTCCCACAATGAAACTTAAAAAGTTTGCAGGCATGAGCCTGGCAGCCGTGATGCTGATGTCGGTGGCCGTAGGCTGCGCGAAGCAAGAGGAAGCGCCTGGCGCAGGCACGGACGGTGCTGCCGGCGGTAAGAACGTAACACTGAAGATGTTCCAGTTTAAAGTGGAAATCGCCGAGCCGCTTGCCAAGCTGGCTGCTGAATATGAGAAAGAAAATCCTGGCGTAAAAATTCAAATCGATACCGTCGGCGGCGGCACGGATTACGGCGCGGCATTGATGGCTAAATTTAACTCCGGAGATAAGCCCGATATTTTCAACAACGGCGGTTTCTCAGACCTGGATAAGTGGGTCGAGCATCTGGAGGACTTGTCCGACCAGCCTTGGGTGAAGGATCTGGTGCCGGTAGCCAAGGAGCCTATGACCAAGGACGGCAAGCTGTACGGCCAGCCGCTGAACCTCGAAGGCTACGGCTTCCTGTACAACAAAGACCTGTTCGCGCAAGCGGGCATCACCGAGCTGCCGAAGACGTTGTCCCAGCTTGAGGATGCGGCGAAGAAGCTTCAAGCCAATGGCATTACTCCGTTCGTAAACGGTTATGGGGAATGGTGGGTGCTCGGCAACCACTTTGTGAACATTCCTTTCGCCCAGCAGCCTGACGTGAATGCCTTCGTAAAAGGCCTTAACGACGGAACGGCGAAAATTCCGGGGAATCCGGTGTTTGATAACTGGGTAAAACTGTTCGACCTGCAGCTTCAATACGGCAACAAGAACCCGCTGCAAACCGACTACAAAACACAAGTTACCGATTTTGCTACAGGCAAAGCGGCAATGACACAGCAGGGCAACTGGACGCAGCTGCAGCTGACCCAAACGAATCCGAACCTGAATGTCGGCTTCCTGCCGATGCCGATCAGCGACGATGCGGCTGCTAACGACAAGCTGCCGGTAGGCGTTCCGAATAACTGGGTAATCAACAAAAACTCCCCGAACAAAGAAGAAGCCAAGAAGTTCCTGAACTGGCTGGTAACTTCCGATATGGGTAAGAAATACATGGTGGAAGAGTTCAAGTTTATTCCGGCCTTCACCAACATTCAAGGCGACGAGAAAATCCTCGGACCTTTGGCGGCCGATATCATGAAATACAGCAAAGAGAACAAAACGCTCAGCTGGAACTGGTTTAAATTCCCTGGCGGCGAAGCGTCCAGCAAGAAATTCTCGGCAACCATGCAAGCTTACGTTGCGAAGCAGAAGACCAAGGACCAAATGCTGACCGAGTTTCAACAAACCTGGGACAGCTTGAAGAAGTAAAGCACATTAGCCTGGCGGCAAAGCATGCGCGCCAGGCTTTTTTGCGCGGTCTGAACAAGCATCGCCGGAAGCGGCATAGAGAGGCTTTTTTTATTTGTGCGAAAGGCTGTTAGTCGATACGTATGTAAAAAAAGGGAAGTGGGAAGCTAAAGGAAACGGTAGGAAAGGACGATAAGGATGTACGATTGCATCATCGTTGGCGGCGGGATTGCCGGGCTGCAGGCCGCCATCCAGTTGGGGAGATACCGCCATCAGGTGCTTGTAGTGGATAAGGGACAGGGAAGATCCGCGCTTTGCCGCAGTTACCATAACGTGCTGGGATGGCCCGAGGGCATTGCAGGCGCTCAATTGAGGCGTTTGGGGAGGCAGCAGGCGGAGAAGCTGGGGGTCGGCTTTCGGCAGGACGTTGCGGTGGCGGCCGCAAAATCCGGGGACGATATTGAAGTAAGCTTGTCGGATGGCGGCGGAGCGGTCAAAGGACGGATACTGCTGATTGCCACGGGGATAACGGACCGCTATCCGCCGCTGGCCGGGCTGGAAGAGAAGCTGGGAATCAGTGTGTATGTCTGCCCTGATTGCGACGGGTATGAAGTCATCGGACAACAGACGATCGTAATGGGAGCGGGAGATACCGGGGCGGAGATGGCTTTGACGCTGCGCTATTGGACAGACCGGATTATCTATGTGAACCATGAGAGGACGGCTGTCGGTACCGGTAAACTGGACAAGCTGTATGAAGCAGGGATCGTAATGGAGGAAGCGGAGATCGAACAAGTATTGGGCGGATCCGATGGAGCCGAAGGAACATTCGGCGGCGTTCGGCTTGCGGATGGACGGATTCTGGAAGGGGAGAAGGGGTTTATCGCTTTCGGCGGCAACCGTGTTCATACGGACTGGGCGGTATCCTTAGGTGTAGAACGGCTGGAGAATAAACATATCGTAACCGATCCCCGCACCAAAATGACGAGCGTGCCCGGCGTATGGGCAGCCGGAGACATCGGAGTGCACTCGGAGCAGCTGACGATTGCCATGGGAGAAGGGGCGCAGGCCGCCATCTGGATGCACAAGGAATTGATGAAGCGCGCAGCCGATAAGGCAACCCGGAAGCGGGATTAAAGAAAACCTTTGCATGTCTTTAAAGCAGTTGATGTCTGCGGGCCGCTTCCTGTTCCGAAGGTCTATAAGCCCCTATTTTGCGGAATAGGTAAAGTCGGGTATCGGAAGGGCCTCGGCCACATGCGCATAGGTCGTCAGGGCTTCCATACCTAAAGGGGAAAGAGTATAGACCCCCCGGTCTACGCGCTGAAACCAAAGATAAACGTTTTTCTGCAATATGCCTGCCGCTTGGGCATTGCCTGTCAGATCGCGCAGCTGGCGGGGGCTCATCGGTCCGAATTGCTGAAGCAGGGAGGCCAAATGAATCGATTTTTCACGATAGGCGGTGATCAGCTTGCGCTTCGAGCTTCCGCCGATGTTGTAATCCGCTCTTCGTTCATGAAACTCCCGCATGAGTTTACCCGCGGCGTATTTGTTATGGCGCGGTCCTTTCGGCTGATCGACTGCAGCCGGAGCGTCCGGCGGATGGCATTCCACCTCGACACGGGGCTTGCGGGTTTTGTAGAACTGTACAGTGATCATCCCCACTCCCAGCATGCCGCACAGCCTGCGCAGCTCAGGCCAGCTTGCGCCGTGGGGAGCACGACCTTTATTCGGGCGCTCAAAAGCGACATATACCCGCCGGCTGATCCGTAAACGGTCAATGGCCTGCAGAAGGAGCGGGATAGAGAAGCTTTTTTTGAGCTCAACGATAAGAGGGGGTTCATCCTCGCGAACCGCCACCAGGTCGCAGTGGCGCACTTCCCCGCGGACCTGGTAGCCAAGCTGCTCCAGATAACCCTTGACCGGGGCGTACAGTTCGGTTTCGCTTTTGATCGTCATGGTGTCGTTCTCCTTTAAATTTCATTGTAATCCCATTATATCACAACGGTACTTTTGCCTTCCTCCCCTATGACCGCTCCCCCTGGATAAGCCTGCTGCCTCTTTTAAGGATTTGGCCAAATTTGTCTAAAATTTCGGTCAACTTACTCCTCTTCACTGCATAGTTATTTAATACACTTCAAATTTTAAAGAAGATTCAGGGAAGATAACATAAGGCTGTTTAAAGCATCTATGGACGTCACCCTGTAAGAGCTTTTCGAAGCGGGTTTAGTACTGTGCCATGCAGCAGAAGTGGTATATATCGGTTTTGTTCTGCAAAACCCGGCTGATGCTATTGAAGAAGGTTTTGCTGTGCAAAACCCAGCCGATGCTTTCGAAGATGGTTTTGCTTTGCAAAACCCTAAGGAGGTAGAATCATGGACTTATTCAAAAAAATCGCCGATTTTCGTACGGAAACAGAAAGATTGGCCTGGACAGGAACGTTCGCCGAGTATATCGAGAAGCTGCGGGAGAATCCCCGGTTAGCTATGACCGCTCATGCAAGAGTATATGAGATGATTGCTTCCCATGGCATTGTTGAGGAGAATGGGTGTCGAAAGTATAACTTTTTTGAAAAAGAGATATTCGGACTTGACCTGGCGATCGAAAAGCTCGTAGAGGAGTATTTTCATTCTGCGGCCAGACGGCTGGATGTTCGCAAACGGATCCTTCTGCTTATGGGTCCGGTGAGCGGCGGTAAGTCGACGATCGTGACCATGCTCAAAAAAGGGCTCGAACAATTCTCCCGTACGGATGAAGGCGCTGTTTACGCGATTCAGGGCTGCCCGATGCACGAAGAGCCCCTCCACCTGATTCCCCTTGAGCTGCGGCCCGAGGTGGAAGAGGAGCTTGGGGTCAAAATTGAAGGCAATCTGTGTCCGTCCTGCCAAGTCCGTCTTCGCGAGGAATACGGCGGCCGTATTGAAGATGTGCCGGTTGAGCGCGTGCTGATTTCCGAGGGCAACCGGATCGGGATCGGGACATTCAGCCCGTCGGATCCCAAATCACAGGACATAGCGGATTTAACGGGCAGCATTGACTTTTCGACGATCACCCAATACGGCTCCGAATCGGATCCGCGGGCATACCGGTTTGACGGGGAGCTGAACAAAGCCAACCGCGGTCTGATGGAGTTTCAGGAAATGCTTAAATGCGACGAGAAGTTTCTGTGGAACTTGCTCTCGCTTACTCAGGAAGGCAACTTCAAGGCCGGCCGCTTTGCCTTAATTTCGGCCGATGAATTGATTATATACTCATAATACCAAAAAATCTCTTTTAAGCAAGTCTAACTTTAAGACGGGATAGAGCATAAACTTAGCCGGCCTCCTACCATGTCCTCTCTCCGTTATCTCCACAATCACCTTATCAAAAACCTTCCTGAGAATCGTGTTTTTCTCGGTCTTATCCTGGCTATTACGATACGCATCAAGAACTGAGCGCAGATTTTGTTTAACGGCATCTACGTCGATTTGTTGTGCTGCTGAACCCTCTGATGAATCATTTTGAGATGTGCTTTCCAGCTTCATACGATCAAGGTCTTTTCTCTCCGCGTCGATTGCAGCTTTGCGCTCCTCGAACATTTCGTCGGTGTATATGCCTGATTCGTACTTCTCATAGATAAAGTTCATTTTCTGTTTTAGCTCTTTTTCACGCTGATCAATATGCTTTTTTACGTCCTCGGCAGTTAATCCACCACTATCTTTCCGCTCTTCAAGTACCAAAGCCATTTGATCGGCTAAAATATCGCCGTTAAGGTCTTGGAAATACCGAAGTACCTCAATAAGGTCTTCTTCCACGGCTCTGTATTTGACAAAAGTACACCCGGGAGTTGTACACCATAAAAATTCTTTCTGATACACAGAAACATCTCCGGAACCGTCACGTTTCTTGTAATGCTGCACACTGTATTGGCGGACCATCTTTCTTCCGCATTCCTTACATACAGCTATGCTGGCCAGTTCGCAAGGGGCAAATTCTAACTTATTGCGGGGCTTGGCTGAAGAATCATTGACCTTCGCCAGCGCCTTTTCCCATGTATCCATGTCAATAATAGCGGGAATAGCGTTAGGCACGACGATGTGCTCCTCTTCAGGTCGCTGGACTTGCTTTCCGCCGATACGCTGGGTCGTTCTGAAGCGCATCGTGCCGATGTAACGCTCGTTAATGATGAGCTGCTTCAGTTGAGTCGGTTGCCAATCTCTGAGGCCTTTAGGGGTACGCAGCGGTGTCTTACGTCTTAGGTAGGTGGACAGGGCTCTAAAACTTACGTCACGACGCTTACCGTCCTCCGTAGGCACGCCATTCACGTACAGATCAAAGATGGCACGAATGGTTTTGGCCTCTTCCTCATTTATTTCGAGTTTCCGGGTATTGCTGTTGTACGTAAACCCAAAAGGGGCAGCACCGGATACCCAACGCCCTTCCATGGCATTGCTGATCCGACCACCCATAAGGCGTTCTCGTGTAGTCTCAAACTCCTCTCTGGACATGAACAACTCAAATCGGATCTGACGCAGATCGGCTTGGTTTTTTGGGTCATACACTTTCCAAGGGGTGATAACGAATATTCTTTTCTCGTTGAGAAGGTCATAGATAACACCCATATCTGTGTACGAGCCGCGCCCCATCCGGGATATTTCCTTTACAGCAATAGCCTGATACTTGCCCTTGCGTAAGTCCTCAATGACGGACTGGAACACTGGACGAGTTGCAATTTTATCACCTGACCCTAATTCGGGTCGCTGATCATATGGTATCCCTATCGGAGCAAGAATGCGTTCCATAAGCTCGTTTTGGGCCTTTAGAGTATCTTCCCCTGTCCGCTTCTCCATCTCCTCATCCTGACGTGATTTTCTCGTATAGTTGATGATATTCTCGATCCCCAAGCCTGCTAAGTATGAGGCGCTTAACATGGACGCTTACCTCTTTTCGTTTAAAGTAGTGACCATAGTATATACCACATACGAAAAAACTTCAAAAAAAATAATTGAATCTTCTGCGGACCAGTTCTGGTAAAAGTTGAGCCCCACTTGAGCCTTTTCCCGTGGTATATTCATATTGTCAAAGTTTGAGATTTACCCCAACCGGCTCGGGAAACAGGAAGCAGCCGGACACGTAGAGAAGCGATTCGCTACCGCTTCTCCTGCATCGCTTATACGGGCACTCTCTTAACCGAGGGTGCCTTTTCCTATATCCGAACACTCCGCATCTCCCTAAAAGGCAGCTGATATCTCTCCTTATCCGGGGCAAAGGATAAGGGTAAACAGGCTGCGCCTCCTTTCGACCGTGACTTCAACGGCAAAGGTGCGGATCGAAGGCGCATGCTGCCCGCGTGAGCAAGTGGTGGTTCTTTAGGAAATCTTTAGGATGTAACTAAAGGAAATTCCTCCCTAATGAAGAAAGGTTAAGGTCAGGGATGAGGTGTTGCTAAAATGGCTCGTTCTAAATGTCCCATCTGCAATGGTCATAGCTTTGAGCTATCTAGTGATTTTGCGCCTAGTGGAGGAAGATACAAATATTACTTCATTCAGTGCTCAAGTTGTGGTGCAGTCGTGAACAGCGTTGATTATTTTAATACTTCTGCGAGAATTCAGGAAATTGAAGATAATTACAAAGATGAAATGAAGAAAATGACAGCCAAACTGAATCAAATGCAAAGTTATTTGGAGTATATCGCAAATACATTGCGAAAATGAGAGCACCCATCGCGGTGCTTTTTTTATTGCGGTGACAAGCGCTCCGGCGCATCACATATTGGCATCCCAAGGAGCCTGCCCCGTTACGCATGCGGGAAGTATAATACATGCGCTTATTTTGGTTGGTGCGAGGTGATCGAAGGTATGACGTATGAAGAATGGCTGAGGATCCATCCGGAAGCGCAACGTCATTATTTCCAAACGATTGAGCGGACCCTGACGGAATCGTTAATCATGTGCGAGGTGGCACCGGACAATATGACAGCATGTTTATTCCAACGCGTGGCGATCATGGAAAAGCTGCATTTTGCGTTATCACATATACCAATGACTGAGGTAAGAGAAGGTGATATGGCATGAAGATGGTCTGCAAAGGCTGTAGCAACTCCGGACGCCACCTATTCAGCAAAGACGGTTTCTGTCAGTGCTCAAAGGGACGCGAGATGAAGGAGCAGCATGAGGCGAGGCTGGATAAGTATTTTGACTCTCTAGGAAAACCAGCCCACCTCATGCCGCCGGGATTTATGATGCGGTAGTTTCAGTCGTAAGACGTTGTCAATTGATTGGATTATAAAACTTCTATAAAAACGAATGAGGTGAACTAATTTGAGAACTGAAAAATGCTTAGCTCTCATGTTTTACGATAAAGACAATCATCTTGTCGGATCGGTTGGATTGCCCGAGGATGCCTCAGATGAAATGATCGAATCTGCAATGGAACAAGCGCTGATGGATGTGTTCTCCGTTGAAGAGTACGAGAAGATCGCTTATGCCAAAGTCGAAGAACATTTCCTGATTTTTAAGTAAAACCCGCGCCACAATCCGCTTTCATAACCTATTCAGGCACGAAAAACGGAGATATTAAGAGATTTAACGGGATTGTATGCACTAAATCGACTCATACGGCGTTTTCATGAGGTAACAGCAAAGTAACAGCGAAAACCCTTGATATGACTGGGTTTTTGGCACCTCAAGTTAATTCCGAGGTAACAGGTCGTGGATATAAACAATAATGTAAAGAATGTAATAATAAAAAGATATTAAAAGATATAGTGTTTTTCACTCTAAAAAAGAAGGTGAAAAACGATGCCTCAAAAATTAAAACGGGCATGTAATCAACCCGGATGCCCTGAGCTTACACACGAGAGATATTGTCCTGCACATAAGAAGGAGAAGCAGCAGCGGTATGAGCAGGAAAGAGGAACGTCAGCACAGCGCGGTTACAATTACCAATGGCGGAAGTATAGCAAAAGATTTATAAAACGAAATCCACTATGTGTTTGTTCTGAATGTGCTAAGCTGCCCGTTCCGCTACCTGCTGAGGTTACTGATCATATCATTCCACATAAAGGCGATCCCGTTCTATTTTGGGATTCGAATAATCACCAGCCAATGGCTAAAGCATGTCACGATAGAAAAACAGCAACTAATGACGGTGGATTCGGAAGGTAGTTCAAATTGTGAACTGCCTTTTTTTATTACAACGACATGGAGGTAAATATGTCCGATAAGTTCTGGGACCATGTTGATAAGTCGAAAGACTGTTGGGAATGGACCGGTTCTTTAAATGGCAAAGGATATGGCCAGATATACATTAACGGGAAGTCGTGGATGGCACACCGGTTCTCTTGGACCATATCCAATAGCGATATTCCTAAAGATAAATTCGTCCTGCATTCTTGTGACAACAGGAAATGTGTAAACCCATCGCACTTGTTCATCGGTACACACGAAGAAAATATGCAAGACATGATCGATAAGGGCAGACAACCCAAGCAGCGTGGAGCACTGAATAACTATAGCAAGTTGAAAGAGAGCGATGTTGCACTCATTAAAGATTTATATCGAACCGGAATGCACTACAAAGAAATTTCGAAGCTGTTCGCGATGAGTTCAAGCCACGTGAGGAATATCTGTACTGGAAGGTTCTGGGGACACGTCCTTTGAGTACCCCAAAGGGTATAGGGGCCTATGATTCCTTAAGCGGGCTCCATTTGGTGACCGGCGGCCAACATCGTGTGCAAAATTTTCGATTTTTGAAGTAAGCCTTAGGGGAGGTGGTGGAAATGCCGGGGAGAAAATCGAAACCGATAGCAGCAATTGAAGCAGAAGGCAACAAAAGCAGGTTTACCCAAGCGGAATTAGATCGCCGAAGAGAGGCAGAAATCAAGCCGGCATCAGATAATATAACGTGCCCGCCTTGGCTTAAGGGTGAGGGGAAAAAGGAATGGGATCGTATATCTGCTGATCTCCAGGTGTTGGGTCTGTTGACTAACATCGATGTAGGTACCCTTGCTATTTGTTGCGATGCTTACGGGAAGTATGTCTCTGCCTCACGACAAATCAAGCAAAAAGAATTGCTTGTAGAACATCAAAATGCTGCCGGTAAAAAGAACAAAGTCACGAACCCTCTGATCCAAATCGCTGCGAAGTATGCCGACATGTACAAAAAGTATATGGCTGAGTTTGGTTTGTCACCTACGGCCAGAGCTAGAATATTGGCTGCAAAAGAGAATGAAGGCGACGAAGATGAAGATGACGACCTCGACTGAGTATTTGCATCCTGTGACGCGCTACGCGGCCGATGTGATCGCCGGAAGGATCGTTTCTGGCAAATACGTCATTTTGGCCTGCAGGCGCCATATGGGCGATTTAGAGCGTCAGGGAATGGATGAATTTCCATATGTGTTCGATGAAGAGAAAGCAAACAAGGTTTACCGATTCGCTGAAAAGTATTGTCGCCATATTGAAGACGGTCTCACTGTAAAAAAAGGTGACCCCATAATTCTTGATGATTTCCTGCAGTTCATAATCGGCAGTGTCTTTGGCTGGGTACATAAGGACACGGGGCTGAGGCGCTTCCGGAAAGTGTATGAGCAGGTAGCTCGTAAGAATTCCAAGTCCACAACGCTGAGCGTCGTGGGCCTTTATATGTTCACAGCTGATGGCGAAGGTGGCCCGCAGATTTATACGGCAGCTACCCAGAGAGATCAAGCCAAGATCGTTTATGACGCTGCCGAGGTTATGGTGAAGCAAAACAAAAAGCTCAAGGCCAAAATCAAAACAAGACGCAATACCATGCTTCACTTAACAAATGGCGGGAAGATGCTGCCATTGTCCCGGGAAACGAAAAAGATGGACGGTTTTAATCCGAGCCTTGGAATTTTGGATGAATACCATGCGCATCCAACAAGCGACATGTACGACGTTCTTATCTCCGGTATGGGTATGCGCCGGCAGTGGCTCATGTTCGTTATCACAACGGCCGGATTCAATCTATCCGGTCCTTGTTACGCCGAATATAGGTACTGCAAACAGGTCCTGGATGGTGTCTATACAAACGAGGAGTATTTCATTTACATCGCTGAAATGGACAAGGATGACGACATAAACGACGAATCAAACTGGATCAAGTGCAATCCATTGCTCGCTCGTACTGAAGATGGTTTGAAATATTTGCGCGGCGAATTGAAGATTGCTCAGGAGATGCCGGAAAAGCGTCGTGGAGTGCTTACAAAGAACTTCAATATCTGGGTAGATCAAAAGGACAACGGGTTCATACCTTTGAATAGGTGGGATGAGTGTGGCGTCGATCCAAAGGATTTACCGGGTTTAGCAGGACGAGAATGCTATGTTGGAGTGGATTTATCCAAGAAAATCGACTTAACAAGTATAGCTTTTGAATTTCCGTTGGACGATGGTCGATATGTTGTTTTATCGCATTCATTCATTCCTGAGGAAACGCTGCAGGTCAAGACTCAGACGGATAACGTATCTTATGCTCTTTGGGTAGAACAAGGGTGGATAACAACGACGCCGGGGAGCGTCACAGATTACAAATTCATTGAGTCATACATCTTGAAACAGGTGGAACAAAATGGCTGGAAGATCAGAGAGTTTTGTTTTGACCCATACAATGCGACTCAATTTGCAATAGACTTACAGGATAAAGGGTATGAGGTCATCGAGATCCGTCAAGGTTACCAAACTCTTTCTGGACCGACCAAAGATTTTAGGGACATGGTGTATTCCCGCAGGATCATTCATAATCGTGACCCGGTCCTCAGGTGGGCACTGTCTAATGCGGTTATCCGTCAGGACCATAACGAGAACATCATGCTAGACAAGGATAAATCAATAGAACGGATTGACCCGGCAGCTGCATTAATTGATGCTCATGTTCGTGCAATGCAACGTCCGAAAGTGAAGGTATCCATTTACAAGAAAAGAGGGATCGATGCGCTATGAAACCTGACTTAAACGACGTAATCGCTATTCTTGGCTTAGTTATGCTCACGTCGGGAATTTGGTGGTTGTCACCGCCTGTGGCACTAATCATCTCGGGAACACTAATTCTTATTCTAGGTGTGGCAAGGAGTCGAGGCTAAATGGCTATTTTAAAAGGCGTGTGGTCCCCTCGGGCTGCTGCTACTTCTGGGATAGCAAGGCCTGCTGAGTGGCTGACAAGTTGGTTTGGTGGTCGTTCTTCATTCTCGGGCGTGAATGTTACCGAGATGAAGGCTCTTCAGTCTACAGCGGTATATGCTTGCGTCCACATCTTAGCTCAAACATTGGCGATGCTGCCGTTAAATGTGTACAGCAAGTTACCAACAGGCGGAAAAGCAAGGGCCCCAGACGAGCTTTTTTTCTTGAATTACGTGCTTCACAAAGCGGCTAATTCCGAGATGAGTTCCTTCGCTTGGAGGGAAACAATACAAGGACATGTCGGTCTATGGGGCAATGGTTATTCGGAGATTGAATACAATAATGCCGGCCAAATCATTGGGTTATGGCCTTTACGACCTGACAAAACATATCCTTATCGGGATCCAGACACGCAAGAATTGAAGTATGTCACCACCCTTCCAGGTGGCACAACTGTTAAGATTCCAGCTAAACGAATCTTGCACATTGCTGGATTTGGGTTTGATGGCATACGTGGATATAATCCGATTGATCTTGCTTGTCAGTCCATTGGTCTAGGGCTTGCAGCTGAAGAGTTCGGAGCACGATTCTTCGGAAATGGAGCTACGGTTAGTGGTGTCTTGGAACATCCTGCAGAGCTCGGTGAGGATGGTCGGAAGAATGTACGAGAATCCTTTGAGGAAATGCACCAAGGATTGGATAAATCACACCGGTTACTCATCCTAGAAGAAGGACTTCAGTACAAACAAATAGGCATACCGCCTCAAACGGCACAGTTCTTGGAGACGCGTAAATTCCAGACCACGGAGATTGCGCGTTTTTATCATGTACCGCCGCATATGATCGCCGATTTGGAGAAATCAACAAACAACAATATCGAGCATCAGTCACTTGAGTTTGTTAAGCATACGATGATGCCGTGGTTTGTTCGGTGGGAGCAGTCGATGGACTTGAAATTCTTCAAAAAGCCAAAAAATCCGACTGATTTGGAGATTTTCACGAAATTCACGGTTAACGGCTTGCTTCGAGGGGACATTGAAAGCCGGTATAACGCCTATCATCAGGCTCGTCTTGATGGTTGGATGAATGCGGATGACATCCGAGAACTTGAGGATATGAACCCGATTGGCGGGGACGTAGGCACTAAATACTGGATGCCAACAAACATGACCTATGCCGACAATCCATCACCGCAAACGGGTCAAAATCCACCGGGAGGAGGTGAACCAACAAAATGAAGTGGAAAATGAAAAAGATGCAGGCTAAGTCAGCGGAAATCATGATATACGGTGATATCAGCACTTATGACTGGTGGGGCGATGAGGTTACACCTCAAAAGTTCAACGATGAATTGAAAGCATTAGGCGATGTGGACGAAATTTCAGTCCGTATCAACAGTAATGGCGGCAGCGTATTTGCTGGTGTAGCTATTCACTCCATGCTTAAGCGTCACTCGGCCAAGATTACCGTTTACGTGGACGGACTTGCTGCTTCCATTGCCTCTATAATTGCTATGGCCGGTGATGAAATAGTCATGCCTCACGGTTCTATGCTAATGATTCACAACCCGTGGACATATGCGATGGGCAATTCAAAGGATTTCCGCAAAATGGCGGAAGATTTGGACGCTATCTGTGAAAGCATGAAGGATGTTTATGTCTCCCGCACCGGTATTGACCGTGAAGAATTGACATCTCTTCTTGATGCTGAGACTTGGTTGAGCGCTACCCAAGCAGTTGAAAAGGGGTTCGCTACACGGATTGAAGAGAACTCTCAGCCTGTGGCTGCGTCTCTTCGCGGTGGAATAGCCGTTATTAACGGCGTTGAGATGGACTGGAGCATGTTTAAGAACGCTCCGAAGTTTCCGGAGGAGAAATCGGCACAAACGGTAAGTATTGACGTTGAATTGATCAAATCAATTGTTACAGAAACCGTTAAAAGTCTTCTACCTGATGCTAATACGGATGATAACAAAGGAGGCGCGGAGCCTCCGGCTGATCCGTTCATAAATGAAGATGATGACAATCAACTCGACGCTCAGGACAATGATCCGGGCGTTTTTATTATGCGAAAAAAGCTTGAATTGAAATCCAAAACACTTTAAGGAGCTGATTTATCAATGTCCGTAAAAATCGATGAAAAGAAACAACAACGCGCCCAACTAGTGGTTGATATGCGCACAATTTTGGACAAGGCAGACGCCGAAAAGCGTTCTTTGACTTCCGAAGAGCAGCAGCAATACGATCGGATGGACAAGGATTTCGACAATCTCGGGGAAGACATTGCTCGTTTAGAAAAGCAGGCACAACGCGAAGAGCACATGCAGGCTAGTAGCGGTCTTATGGCTGGTAAACCAGCTCCAAACCAACCAGAAGACAAGAGGAATGCGCGCGAAACCGAGGCTTATAGTAAGGCATTTAACAACTATGTTCGTGGCGGCCGTGATGCAATGGTGCCGGAGGATTTTAAAGCACTACAAGCCGATACCAGTACAGCCGGCGGCTTCGTCGTTACACCGCAACAGTTTGTGTTGGAATTGATCAAGGCGATGGACGACGCTGTAATTGTGCGGCAGTTGGCTCGCAAGTTCAAAGTTGAAAAGGCGCAGAGCTTGGGTGTGCCAACGCTTGATTCCGATCCGAGTGATGCTGACTGGACAAGCGAAGTTGATACCGGACAAGAGACGGACATCTCCTTTGGTAAGCGTGAGCTGACGCCACACGCTGTTGCAAAGCTTATCCGCGTATCAAATAAACTCCTGAATTCCGCATCCATTGACGTGGAAGCGCTGGTACGCGATCGCCTGACGTACAAGTTTGCCGTTACCCAAGAGAAGGCATTTATGACCGGATCTGGCACAGGTCAGCCGCTGGGCTTATTTACAGCATCGACAAACGGCATTTCTACCGCTCGTGATGTAAGCACAGGCAATACTGCTACTGATATCGGATCTGATGGTCTAATTGAAACTAAGTTCAAGCTTAAACCTCAATACTGGAAGGGCGCTCAGTGGATTTTCCACCGCGATGCAGTTAAGCAAATCCGTAAAATTAAGACCTCCGACGGTGAATACATTTGGCGTCCAGGCATCGAGACAGGTCAGCCAGACACCATTCTCGATGTCCCTTACCAAATGTCCGAGTTTGCACCGAACACCTTCACCAGTGGAAAATACGTTGGCATCATCGGCAATTTTGAGTACTACTGGATCGTTGACGCGCTGGATATGGCGATTCAACGTCTGGTCGAGCTGTATGCCCGGACAAACCAAGTTGGTTTCATTGGCCGCATGGAGTCTGACGGCATGCCCGTATTAGAGGAAGCATTCGTTCGCGTGAAGCTGGGCTAATCAAATTAGGGGTCGCGACTCAATCGCACCCCTAAAAAATAAATTAGGAGCGTGATTCCAATATGTTGGATCAAAAAAATCATTTAGATACAGTAAACACACTAGCGCCGGCGGCAAGAACCGCTTCTGCAAACGGCACTGGCGTTGACCTTCAAAGCTTTGAAGCGGCAACTATCGTATTTAACGTAGGGGCTATTACTGACGGTACTCATGTGCCTGTCGTGCAAGAAAGTGACGATAACGTAACGTTCACCGCTGTAGCTGCGGTTGATTTGATTGGAACTCTTTCCAATCTAGCAGCAAACACAACTCAACGGATCGGTTACAAAGGTATTAAGCGCTATGTCCGAGCTGCTACAACGGTAACCGGAGCGACTACAGGCGGCGTTTATGGAGCTTTGGTCATCCGGGGCCGTGCCCGTAAGCAGCCGGTAGTATAAGGAGGCATAACGCATGAGTGAAATCGTTAAAGTAAAAATGAACACCTTAAGTGCGGGTCCAGAAGGTACGCTGCAACAAGGCGGCGTTTATGCACTGCCAGTTGAAGAGGCGAAGCAACTTGTCGAAGGGCGATATGCAGAATATGTGGATGAACCGGCCGATGATTCTGACGCTGCAAATGATCTGGAGGATCTTACAGACGAAGAGATCATTGCCCAACTGCAGCATATTGGCGGTGGCGTGTACGAGCTTCCGGACGGCGAGCGCGTGAAGGGTAAGGAAGATGCAATTGCTGCTGTTCGCGAAAAGCTCAAGCAGGAAGCCAATCAACAACAATAACGATTAGAGAATGAGATGCGCCTTCAAATTTGGAGGCGTCTTTTTCTCCAGACTGAGGTGCTTTATTATGGCCGGTTTAAAGTTTATCACCCCGCCGGCTACTGAGCCGGTTGATTTAAACACCGATGTCAAGCCACAACTGCGCATAGATCCATTGGACACATCATTGGATGACACGCTCTCTCCACTTATCACCGCAGCTCGCGAGTGGTGCGAGGGGTTTCAGAACCGGGCATATATCACACAGACGCTGGAGATGGCCCTTGACGAATGGCCGAGCGGGAGCACACTAAAACTGCCGCGCCCACCGCTGCAGGCGGTCAATTCTGTCCAGTACATTGACGATAAAGGCTCGGTTACGACATGGGCGCCGGGAAATTACGTGGTAGACGATTTCGCTGAGCCTGCGAGACTAGTGAAGGTATATGGTGTGTCGTGGCCATCAGCATCGCTGGCCTCCGCTAACGGCATCAGGGTTCGTTACACGGCCGGATACGGTGATGCAACCAAAGTGCCAAAAAAGGTCAAGCAGGCCATCATCTTGCTCGTTAATGTGTGGTTCGAATCACCTGGGTGCGATCCTCCGCAAGCTGTAAAGTCATTGCTTTGGCAGGATCGGGTGATGCCGCTATGAAGAAAGACGATAGCCTGACCGGTAAATTGCGGCACAAAATTACAATCAAACATCTGCAGAGCATGGATGATGGGGCTGGTGGGAGCGTAGAAACATGGGTAACGTTCGCTTCACCGTTTGCTTCAGTGGAGCCGCTTAGTGGCAGGGAGCTCTTCCAGGCACAGCAGCTACAATCTGAGATTACACATAAGGTCCGAATGCGGTATCAGACCGGTATTACGGCAGACATGCGGATTCACTTCGGTAGCCGCATTTTTCTGATCACTTCTGTCATCAACTGGGAGGAACGTAACCGGGAGCTCACTCTTATGTGCGTGGAGGTGCAGAATCCGGATTGAGTAAAATAACGATCAAGATTAACGGTGTAGAAATATTGTCCCGTAAGCTCGACACGCTAAGTGATGACGCCAAAAAAGCAATCAGCAAGTTTGTCCAGCGGTCCGCTTATGCTATCCGTGGTGCTGAGATCAAGCGTGCTCCTAAAGGCCGGAGATTCTACGGAAAAGTGAAGGAGCAGTTCGGCCACAAACAAATGCCGGGCGCCCTGAGAAAGTCTATCCGGGCGAAATTTTCACGCGGGAAGCTGTCCGCAGAGATCGGGCCGCGGCGTTTTTACGCCCCATTTGTTGAGTATGGAACAAAAGCGAGTGATAACCCGCATCACCGCTTCTCGACCCGGCCACAGCCATTTGTACAGCCTGCATGGGAGTCTCAGGGGCAGAAGTATGAAAAAGGTATTGTTGATGTTATTAACACGGCAGTAAAAGGGGCTGGGTTCAAGTGAAGGCTATTTCGCCTACCCAAAAGGCGCTGTACGACGTTTTAAAGGGAAATGCAACGCTCATTTCCCAAGTAAAAGGCGTATTTGATGATGTCCCACAGGATCAAGCCTTTCCTTATGTGGTGTTTGGGGATTTCACCAGCACTCCATACAAGACATTCGGCAGAGGTGGCGAGAGTGTCGAGGCGGTCATTTGGGTCTGTAGCAGGTACAAGGGGTATAAGGAGTTGACTGATATCGGCGGAGTCATTATGGACCTGCTGGATGGCGATGTTCCTGCCTCATTGAACATCGCCGGGTACGAGCATGTGATGACCAAATACACCAAAGCTCAAACACAACGGGATAATGACGGGGTAACGCGTTATGCAATTCTCACATTCGACATTATCGTCCAAAAACAACAATAGGAGTGATTGCCGGTGGCGATTTCAGGTAAAGGTGGCGGGGTTTTTCTCGGTACCAATAAAGTAGCGGAAGTGACAAATTGGACACTGGACATTGAGGCGGACATGCTTGATTCCACGTCATTTGATTCGAATGGCTGGCGCCAATTTATTGCTGGATTGAAACAATGGTCCGGTTCTTTCGAAGCAAAATGGAAGGTTAGCGGCGATACTACTGGTCAAAAGGCGCTGCAAGATGCCCTGCTTGGCGGGACAGTATTAGCCATCAAACTTGATGTTAACGGAACTAATAACTATTCAGGTTCGGCCCTGGTATCAACGCAAAGCATCGAGACACCAGTCGATGACATCGTAACATCGAATTTCGATTGTCAAGGTACCGGAGCTTTGGCTTACGTATGATCACACTTCAATATGTCGGTGATGAAGACTATGTTGACGAGAGGGGGCGCTTTATTGCGGTTCCTCTTCGCTATGTGGAGTTTACAGAAGATGAAGCAAAGTTGCTGTTAAAGGAGGCGGGGGATAAATGGCAGTTAGCGGAGCTGTCGGAGCAATCTACAAAGCAGCCGGTACGCCGGCGGCGTTCACGGCAAAACCAATGACGAACAGTGGGGATAACAAGCGGTATTTTGTCACCGATCGCACCGTTTGTTATTGGGACGACAGAACGCCGGTGACGGTGGAAAAATCCACGGACAGCGGGACTACTTGGGTTACGGTAACGACTGGGTTTGTGATTGAGCATGCTGGAGGATTTATCGAATTCGCGGCATCTCAGGGAACTGCCATCTTCCGTGTTTCTGGAAAAGCATTAGTTATCACTCAGATCGGCGGCGGGTTTAATTGGACGATGGACGTAGAAAGAGAAAATTTTGATTCTACGACATTTGAATCCGGCGGCTGGCGTGAATTCACTCCAGGACTTGGCGGGTTCTCCGGTTCGTTCGAGAAATACTGGTCAAACGGTGAGATTTTCAGTGAATTAGGCAATGAGCAGCTGGTATTGGTCCTTTATGTCGACGCCGGGCCAAGCAAAACGAGGTATGAGGGGTACGGAATCCTTAACACGAATGGCATTGAAACACCAGTGGATGATTTGGTGTCAGAAAGCATCGATTTCCAAGGTGACGGAAAAATCTTTTACAGGGCGGGATGATAGATGAGAACAAAACCAGTAACGGTTAACGGAAAACAAGTTGTTGTGCGTGAACATAAGATCAAAGAATTACGCAATGATGTCATCCCGAAGATAACGGGCGCTTTGGATGGTGCTGATCTCAGCAACACAGATGTGAAAGATCTGATCCCGTTGCTAGAACAAAAACTCGCGGAGTTTTTTCCCGAGTTGTCCGAGGCGGATATCGACGAAGCTTATCCATCTGAGATTGAGGAATTGATTGATGCATGGGTTGATGTAAATTTTTTCGGAGTAAAGAAGCTGATGAAGCCGTTACTTTCCTTGACAAAATTAGGCTCGTCGCTTCCGAAGCTTGGTTCGTAGCCACATCAATAAACCTCAGCCTTGCCTTCGGGTGGCAGCCTAGCGAATGGCAAGAGTTCACTTTTTCTGCTGTTGAAATGGCTCTCGTACAAGCTGAAGAAGTGATTGAGGACAAGAGATATGAGGAACAGGCCAATCATGCCTTGGTGGCAGCCACGATTGCAAATGTGAACCGCGGTAAGAGAGGCAAAAAAATGAAAATCACCGACATTATCGGTGAACCTCCGTGGAAAGAGCGGGAGAAGAAGCGAAAGAAACAAGCGCAGGAGCAAGAAAAGCTTGAACTGGATAACGAAACACTACGGCAGATCGCCTTGAATAAGGGGTTGTCGGCTGACTTTTAAAAGGTAGGGGGTGATTTCATGAAGGCAAAAGACTTATTGATCCGAATTGGTGCAGATCCGGACGACTTAAGGCGCGGGTTAGGGAATGCCAAAAAAGAAGTGCAGCGGTTCAGCAAAGACATCACTGGTCATATGGACAGAGCTGCTAATTCGATACGGGACTTGGGAGCCGTTCTGGCCACGGCATTCGCCTTTAACAGCCTTAAGGAAGTCGGGTTAAACATCATCAACCTTGCAAAGGAAGCCGAGAGCTCGGAAGCAACGTTCAAACAAATATTTGGCAGTATGACAGAAGAAGCGAGGAAGTTTTCAGAAGAGCTTTCCAAAACATTTCAAGTAAATGCCTATAACTTGCGAAAAAACATGTCAACCGTGAATGCCATTGTTAAAGGCATGGGGTTGGCTGATAGAACCGCTATGGATATGTCTAAGGGAATATCTCAAATGACATATGACCTTGCCGCATTCCGAGATCTAAGCATTGAGGAAGCATTCTATAAGCTCAGGTCAGGTTTAACTGGCGAAACGGAGCCCTTAAAAGAGGTCGGTATCCTTGTTCTTGAGAACACGATCAAGGAGGTAGCATACCGTAAGGGGATAGCCAAAACGGGGAAAGAGTTGACCGAACAGCAAAAGGTCCTCGCTCGTTATGCGGCCATCCAAGAGTCGTTAACTCGGCAGGGGGCAGTAGGGCAATGGATCCGTGAGCAGGACCAAGCTTCAGCGCAGGCGAAAATAGCAAAAGAGAGATATGAACAATTGGCAGCGACTATAGGTCAAAGGTTACTGCCCATCTACACAAAACTGTTCAATATCATTAATTTTGTTCTCGATAGATTTTCACAGCTACCGGATTCGGTACAGGGCGGCGTCTTATGGTTCGGAGTGGCAGCTGTTGCGCTCGTCGGACTTACCTTTGCGCTAGGCGCCGTATTAGCAATCGTCCCATTTGTCGTTAGTGGTTTCGGCATGCTTGCTGGAGCAGGCAGGGCTGCAGCTCTTTTAGTCGGTAGATTTGGTGTTGTTCTACGTGGAGTTCTGGCAATAGGAACTAGGCTGCATCCTCTCCTTGCGATTGCCGCAACACTGGTATATGTAGGCGCTCAAAGTGAGTGGGCACGCAGGAAGGCCCAGGCACTTTGGGACACGTTAAAGGGGTTCTTGGGAGTCCAGACGGCGAATGCTTCAGGAACATCGGGACAGACGGATGCGGTCGGAGATTTGACGGATGGCTATCAGGATTACATCGACGTTATCGGCGGAGTAGAGGATGGCCTAAAGGATGCTGGTAAGGCATCTGAAAAATTCCTTGCCTCCTTCGATGAAGTGTATTCTATACCGGATAAAGGTGGGGGCGGAAATCATCCGTCATTGCCAACGTTACCTGCACCTCCGAATAATGAGGGAAACGCCGGTGGAGGTTCAGGAACCGGCGAAAGCTGGATCAAGAAGTTCCTTGATGAAATCAAACTCCTACCAAAAGTCATAGATATGCCAAAGCCTATGCCACCAGACGGCGGATCAGGAGCTGTGGCAACGGCTTGGACTACATCGATTAATCAAATCGTCAGTGCGGTTGCTACACTTCCAGAGCGCTTCAGAACAGGCGTATCCACGATACCTGGAATTGCAGCAAACTTAGGGGCTCAAGTTGCCCAAATATTTTCAAACATGTGGGCGGCAATTAACAATGGAACGATAATCGGCACATACGGCGTAACTTCTGCAATCAATACGATGTTTGCCGGCATGAACAGTTCCGCAGCAACTGGTACCTATGGTGTAATAGCTGCCTTCACATTAATGTGGTCCATGATTAATGCGACTAATCTGTCCAATTCAGCGCTGCTAACCGATCAATGGAACTTAATGAATTGGGGCCTTGTCACTGCAACGACCTTGGCAGCCGCGTCAATAAGCGCGCAATGGTCGGCGCTGACAAGCCTATTAACTACAAATACAAGCGAGCTCGCCACTTCTGTGAAAAATCAGTGGCATGAGATGCTGGATTATATGCAGACCCAACTCAATGAGTACAATCCGTACTTGATGTACGGATGGGCAATGCTGATCCAAGCGCTTGAGGAGATAATCCCATCGAGTGTAGGTGTTTCTATTGCTTGGCATGAAATGCTTGACTTTATGCAAGTAGATTTGAACGCCTACCGCCCGTATTTGGAGTACGGATTAGGACTCCTGGTTGTCGCGTTAAAAGGATTGATTGACTCTACACTTAACACAGCAACTGCTTGGGACAGAGCATGGAACTGGATGTTGGATACCGCAAGAAGCATAACTGCTCCAATATTGTCCTATATCGATATGGTGATGAGTCAATGGGCGGCTATGGCTGCGATGATAGGCCAGCCTATAACCTTGCCTAATATACAGATGCCGAAGATTGAATTGCCGGACTTATCAGGTGTCAAAAGCGTGTTGAGCGAAGCTGGGCAAACCGCTACAGGCTTCTTGAAAGAGGCAAGCAAGAACCTCGATTCTTTCCTAGATGCCGGGGCCAATGCGCTAACTCTGGGGCTCCATAATCGGCTCTTGAAGGCCAATGAACAAAATCAGAGGGTCGATAACCAGAGCGGTGCAGCCGGTACGGCGGGATCGCTTTTCGGCGGTGCTGTTGGAGCAGGAAAAGCAGCAGGAGCTATTTCCAAAGGTGCTGCAAGAGGCAAAGATCTTTTGGAGCAAATAAGGGATGCCCTTGGAAATTTAGGCTCAGGCCGAGCAATAACAGGTTTTGCAGGCGGCGGTATTATAGGCAGCGATAGTATCGTCCGGGTAGGTGAACGCGGTCGGAGAGAGGCCATCGTACCACTGGATACTGAAGCCATGAGGCCGTTTGCCAATGCTATTGCTGAGGCGCAGGGTAACGGCGGAGGTGTTCGGGACGTCGTTATACATGCTGGTGTGGTCGTGGCTGACAAACGCTCTGTGAAAGAATTTGCGCGTATGATCAAAACTGAGCTTAACAATGACGACACGAGGGGGTTAAACAGATGAGTTTAACCATCGATGGGGTGGCGATCCAGACGCCAAATAAATTTCAAATCAGGCGTTACAACCTAACCAAAGCCGGGCGCGTGGCTTCTGGCAAAATGACCATGGATATCATTGCGCAAAAGAGGGAATTCAATTTCGAGTATTCGACGATCATGGGCACCGAACTTGATAATATCCTTAGCCTCATAATGAACCCGAGTAAACCTTTCTTCACTCTTGCCTACACCGAGAATGGGGTAGCGAAAACGGCCAAGTGCTATGCCGGGGCAATCCCTTCTGATTTATTGCGTTCCGATGTTTGGCAATGGACCGATGTAAATTTTGCTTTAATCGAACAATAAAGATAAGGAAATCCCCCCATATTTTGTGTATATTTATTTTAATGTATCCAGAATGTGGGGGAGGCGTTAGGCTTGGATCTATATATTTGTCCGGTATGTCAAAACAAAAATACCGAAGATCAAAAATATTGCGGGTCTTGCGGTACTTGGCTTTTGAGCGAAAGGTTCCCGGCAAAAAAAGCGAAAAAGCAATTGACTGATAAATTGTATATTTGCTCATTTTGTGACACAGCCAACGAGCCGGGAAGAAACGCTTGTAAAAAGTGCTTCAAGCCTCTTTTCAGCACTGAGTATAAGACGAAGGAAATATCGGTCAAAAAGAGTGGAGGATACCTGATAAAGCTGGTGAAGTTTACGGCATGGACAGTGGCTATTTTTGTGGGCCTGATCATTATTGGTGTTGTGGTGAGCAATAACCAGACCGAATCAACATCAGTCCCGGGTTCCAGCATTCAGTCCGCAGTCGGCACATCGAGAAATAATCCTGCTCCGATCGGAACCCAAGTCAATTCAAGGATCTCTCAATTAAACGAAAACTTTGATGCATCGGTCACCGTAACCAAGGTGATTCGGGGAGACGAGGCTTGGAAGCTTATAAAAAAGGCGAACTCGATAAATCCGGCCCCTAAAGCAGATCTTGAATATATGCTGGCTGAAATTGCTTTGAAAGTGAATAAGAGTGACAAGCCGGATACGCAGCTTGCGATTGGGCCGAATAACTTCACCCTCGTTTCATCGGATGGCAAGGATTATGCAATGGACTTCATTGTTCTGCCGGATCCAAGTATGCAAACGAAATTGTATTCGGGGGCAACGCATACCGGTTGGGTGGCTTTCCAAGTAAGAAAAGATGATCAGAATCCTCTCATCACAGCAGCTCGTGACGTTCAAGGGCGAAACGGTATATGGTTTAAAACAAATTAAGGACGCCAATCAAGGCGTCTTTTTTCTTTTGCAGAAAGGAGGCTGCCCGGGTTGACTGACGTTCACTCCAAGATGAAAGAGGACTCGAGACAGATATTTGCCAAGGTTGAGATATCTTATTCGGACCCCTTTGTCGACACTTCACTTGCCGCCACAGCATCAGAAACGGGGCGGTACACCTATGTTAACCAAATCAAAAACGAACTCAGTGAGCCTGATTATAAGTTTTTCTCACTCCACAACAACCGATTAGACGGGACCTTTCATCCGCTACCAAGTGTGGATGATGAAGTTGAGGTAGGCTGGTGGGGAGCTACTTTATCGGATGCCCAAGGGGTTATGAGCCCAGCGCCGGTCATAGCTATAACTTTCGACCCTCGCCCCGTTTACTCGTTAAAGGTGTTTGGAGACAACAAACTCAATGAGTTTCCGGTCGATTTTACCGTAAAGCTCTATGACTTGAATAATGTTGTAGTTTATACCGAAACCGTCACAGTAAACACGCTCGTACATTGGGAAAAGCCTATCACGAAAATCGGCAGCATCAGAAAAATGGAAGTGACGATTCAAAAAATAAACAAGCCTAATTCCGTCCCGAAAGTCCTTGAGTGCTACACCGGAGTCAAGGAAGAATATGACGGCGAACGGATCATAGAGCTTGGATTACTTGAGGAACAAGTTTTTGACGATCAAACATTACCTATCGGGAATGTTTCAACAAATGAAATTGATATCCGGTTCGATAATTCAGACAAGCACTTTGACCCAAGAAATACTGGGTCACCGCTGTATGGCATGCTGAAGAAGAACCGCCGCGTTAAGGCTTGGCTCGGGGTTGACCTGGATGGGTTGGGGGAGGTCACTTACTACCCACTCGGTGTTTTCTACACTACCGATTGGAACGCCCCGACGAATGAAATTTACGCCGAAACAACCGCCCGGGATCGGTTGGAATTGTTGAAGCAATGGGACTTCACAACCTCCCAAGTTTACGTCAATCAAAACCTGTACCAAATCGCTGATATCCTGCTCCAAGACTTCGGCTTGACCAATCGAGAATACCGCATCGATACGGCCTTACAAAGCGTTATCGTGCCTTATATGTGGTTTGACCGCGTTACCTACCGGGAAGCACTCGCACAAATCGCAGAGGCAGGATTAGCTCGCTTGTATTGCGATAGAAATGGAATTATCCGCCTTGAAGTGCAACGAGCTTCAGGTCCGGCTGTGTTTGAGTTCAAAGAGGACGAAACGATATTTTGGGCCGACTATCCTTTTGCCTCTGGACAAACAGCGAATTACGTCGAAACCGAAACAAGGCCGAGGGCATTGACACCAGCAGACACTATTTTTCAGAGTCAAGAGTCAATTTCTATCCCGGCCAATGGCACAAAGGAAATGACATACAAGTTTAACTTTGTCCCGTGCATGAATGTATCTGCACCGACAATCACGGCGGATGCAAATGTCACGGTTAAATCCTATACCGTCTATGCATGGGGAATGGTTGTCGTGTTCCAAAACACAGCAGCAACTGCTCAAAACGTAACAAGCGTCACGATCACTGGTCAAAAGCTTGAAATCGTCGGCGGTTCGGTGGCGGTTGCTCAAGATGCGCAAAGCATACGGGAGAATGGCAAGCTTTCAAAACTGATTGCAGATGATTTCATCCAGACGATGGACCGAGCACAGCAGATATCCGACACCATCTTAGCCGCTTTCAAAGACCCGAGGCACGACATTGAGCTTGATAATCGTGGGCATGTGGCGCTTCAGCTGGGCGACAAAATAACGGCTCCGGGTTTCAATCTGGGTACGACTACTGATTATTACATTGTCCGACAGGATACCAAGTGGAACGGAGCTTTAAGTGCAAGGATAAAAGGATTCCGGGCGTAAGGAGGGAGAACATGGCATATCCAGCTAAAACAGATTGGAACTCATCCAACGGAGTTGCTGACGCAGATATAAACCGGTGGGAAAAAGGCATTGCCGATGCCGACATTCAACTCCGCAATGTAGAGCTTGAGAATGTTGGGTATGGCGTTAGAAACGGCTTAGGTGTCACTGCTGCAGGAACACCAAACATGACCGTTACTATAGCTGCTGGCGTCATTTATATGCCCGGAGGTGAGCGGTACAGTTTTTCAAACCCGGCATCAGTGACGGTCGTTGCAGCTGACGCAACGAATCCTCGGAAAGACATTATTTTCATTTCATCCACTGGCGTCATGACCTATTTGGCGGGAACGCCAGCAGCGACTCCGGCAGAGCCGGCTTTACCAGCGGGAGCTATGAAACTGTGTGTTATCGACGTCCCAGCAGCAGATACGGCCATCGAACAAGCGCAAATAACGGACTCGCGGATTATGAAGCCTAAGGTTTGGACTTCGGCAAACGGTGGCTCCGGAAGCGGGCTTTTGGCTGATGATTCAGACAAGGTAGATGGTAAGCACTGGACGGATATCCAAAACGAAATTCTCAGCAAATTCGTCAGCGAAGCTACAACGGGAACGCTCGACTGGAACCACGCAACGAACACACAACCCGGAGTGGGGCCAACACTTTTGAAGGGGAACGCAACGAGTGGCCCGGGGCCAGATGCATACTTTCATGCATTGAATATAGAGTATGCGACAAATAACGGGACAGGAAATGTTACTCAGTTGGCTGTTCCTTACGCCCCCTCCGTCAATATAGGGATCTATATGCGTGGTAGATATAATGGCAATTGGACTGCTTGGAGCAGGCTTTGGGATACCTCCCAAATGCGCATTAACACAACAGGCGGTTATCTCGAAGTATTAATAGGAGGGGTGTGGAGACCAGTGGGCGGTATGCAAGTGGGTAGAAAACGCTATACATCGTTAACTTTGGCAAATGCTACTGCTGCAAACACATATGTCACGGTTTTGGATTTAACTAGCGTCCAAGGGAGATTGGATTCGTTGAGAGTTTTAAGTTCGCAGATGGGCGCTACTGGAAATTTAAGGGTAACTATAGATGGCGTGGCTGAAGTTATGCCATTTACCAATGCTGCTAGCGATGGCACTGGAACTAAATATAGTTATCACTATTTCTTGGGCAATCATCAATGGGGAGATGGAGCTGCAAGCACCGTAACGACCGACAAAATATCCAATCATGCCGACGCACCAATTGAATTTTACAGTTCCTTAAAAGTTGAGGTTTCCTTGGGTTCCACCGTTGACTCAGCTTATCCAACAACTGCGACCGCGGCCTATGCGCTTAAGTTAGGTTCGGCATAAGAAAGGGGGAGGTGATAAACATGGCTGTAACCATAACTGAAATAACAGAAAACGGCATACCGTACCGCATTACTGAGGACGCCGAAACCGGACTGTTCATGAAAGAATCTCTGCAAGAACCGCCACCGTTGCCGCCATCTGGGCAGAGCAAAATTGAACTAATGGAAGCCGAAATATCCAGCCTTAACATGCAAAACATAGAATTGTGGGAAATCCTAATCTCTAAAGGAGTGGTCTAATCATGACAATCTATCCATCATTGGTACAAGGCTATGCGAGAGCGATTTACATCGACGGTAAAAGGACATTCGCAAGCATCATTACGGAATACGTTGAGCCTGTTAAGCAATATGCAGCCGCCAACTACACCCTGTTCCAGATCGATAACGCACTGGCTCAGGGATATGTCACGCAACAGGAATACTCTGATACACTTGCATATATCCCGGCCACAACGGCTTAAGATTGACCCGCGGCATAGCGGGATTTTTTTATTTATAGGAGGTGCTTTATGCCAGCAGACTTAAATAATTACGCACATTCAATGTCGATCAATCAGAACGACGGAAAGGTTATGCCCAATGTTGCTGCTCAACTAACGGGGAGTAATGTTCAAGACGCGCAAGCGATCCCCACTAAGTTGCAAGCAAAAGTAATAACACTAGCCAATGCGGTAGCTGTAACTGATACAAACTTACGAATATATGACCTTATTACAAACGGTGGATTAACAGAGGATGAGATCCGCCGTTACAGAAAAATAAAAGTGTCATTAGTAAATACACATAACCAAGCAGCAAATATAAAACTTGCAACTGCTGTTAGTTCTTTGGGCGTTACCGTATACTCGTCTTCTGGTGAAATTTATGTCGAAACTGGAAGTTTGCCAGCTTCACCAGGAAGACTCACGTTACAGTCAAAAGCAGGAGGAACTGGAGCATCGCCACAAGTTAAGGCTGTTCCAGCTTTAGAGGATATTCACTCCAATTTGTTTGTGACAATATCTTTTGGTACAGCACCGACGTCTGGCTCATTTACGATCAAGGTTGAACTAGGAGGTTAAGATCATGCCAAAAGAGACGCAAACAGCAGTTAGTTGGGCATTACAACAGCGATGTGAAATCGAACCTGGAGTAATCATTGCTGTTTCTCCTGATGTACCTTTCACTTTGGTGGATAAAGTGAGGGAATATTTTAACACCAACGCGATTAATTATGGCGAGTTTTCGTTTGATGATTTGACCCAATTCTTATAACGCTAATGAAGTTCGAATGTTTAAGAGTGTATACTCCCGTATACCGATAGTTTAAAATGGTGTACGGGGGTGATCGGAGTGCCGGAGACTTTTCGCCGCGGACGGGTCGCGGAATACATCCAGCGTTTGATCTGGAAAAAGCATGCGCTAACGCAGCAGTTGGATATGCCGGAGCTGGCTGACATGAAACAAATCACGCAGGGACAGATTCAAGCGCTGGACATGGTTATACGGGAAATGATTCAGGAGTTCGATATTCAGGAGGAGGACCTTAAATAGGTTCTCTTTTTATTTTGGGGAGGATGTTGTGAAAATGGAATTGACAATGAGTAACTTGGAATTGTGGCGTGAGGTGTTGAAATGATCGAGATTACATTTTACAGAAACGGTTTCGAGATCAATGGACACGCTGTACCAGAGATATGCTACCAAGTGTCAATTCTGGCTTGGGCCTTTTCTAATCTAATATTGGAAGAAGAGCAGGGCGACTGGTATACAGCCGATTACGATAATTCCAACGCCGGTTATTCCCATTGTGTGTACGCTCCAACTGATGGGAAAGGTAATTTGTTTCTTAAACGATTCAAGGAAATGGTGACGGTTTGGGCTGATCACTATAAGTGGCAAGAAGAGCATCATGTGAAAATAGTCGATAATGTTGGATTATTGGTCATACCGGAAAACTTCAAAGAACTTAAAGGGATTAATCAGAGGGAAGTGCAAAAGCGATGAACAAGCAAAAGATTGAAGTTGATCTTTTGGGTTAATTTGTGCGAAAACCCGATAGTATACAGCAGCATACAAAGCCGAACAGACCGCGACACGGCGGACAATTGGTTCATCGAAGTTCGATAGCGACATAAGGACCATCTCTCGTTAACACCAACGAAATGGTCTTTTTTTTTTCGTAAAAAAATGCCCGGGTTATTCCCTGGGCAAAAGTTTGAGGATGTCTGTAATTTGGCAATCCAGCACCTCACATATTTTTGCGAGGTTATCCAGAGGCAACCGGTTGGTTTGGTTCCGGCACATCTCATTTATAGATGGCTGCCTAATACCAGTTTTTGCGGCCAACTCTCTTTGAGACATACCACGATCTTGCAGCAGCTGTTCCAGTGTAATTATGACTTTCAGACGGATTTCCTCCTTCATTTACCTGATACGTTTAACATATCATTTTCTTGTTGACACGTAAAGCGTATCAGGTATATTATGGTGATACGCAAAACGTATCATATAACGAACAGGAGGAAATATCATGTTGCTCTCGGAAGCTTGGAATGGCTACGAATCGGACAAGCGTCTTGAAGGTTACTCGCCGCACACACTGAAAGCTTATCGTCTGCAATCATCTTTATTAATCCGTCGTGTCGGAGACGTCGAAATCGAAATGGTTAACTTTGAGCAATTGAAAGATCATCTGGCCAAGGATGCCGAGCGTTTGAAGCCTTCCAGCGTCGGCCACCGGGTTCGTTTCCTGAAATCGTTGTTTCGCTGGGCTTTGGATGAAGGGTACATTTCCAAGAATCCTGCGGCCAAGCTGAAAGAGCCAAAGCAGGGGCACCGGATCCCGAAGGCCATGAATGAGGAAGATGTTGAGTTGCTGCGGGAAGCCTGCAGGAGTCCGCTGGAGCATGCTTTGGTTGAGATCTTGTACACGACCGGCTGCCGTATCGGGGAGATCGCCGGGTTGAACCGGAATAGCATCAGCTGGGAGGATCGCTCCATTGTAGTTCGGGGAAAGGGGGATAAGGACCGTGAGGTATATTTTACGATCAAATGCGGAATATGGCTGAAGCAGTACCTGAAAGGCCGCAAGGATACGGATATTGCTCTATTTGTAACCGAGCGAGCGCCGCACCGCATGAGCATCCCGCAAATACGTTACATAATCAAAAGGATAGCCAGGCGGGCCGGAATCACAACAAACGTTTATCCGCATAAATTACGACACAGCTACGCTACACATCTGATGAACAACGGTGCGCCGCTTGAAGCCATACAAACACTCCTCGGTCATGCCAAGATGGACACGACAAGGATTTACGCCCATTTGAGCGGAGAGCGCCGTAGGGAGATATACCGCAAATATTTTTGATGAACTGCCCCGAGCCGATCGGGGTTATTTTTATGCCCGGGGAAAGGGTGGAGAGGGGTCACATATGCAAATAAGACAATTTGGAATGCTTATCTCGACGGCCGCGGTGGGGGAAACCCGGGGTGAAGCTGTACTTGGCGGAATAGCAGCTTTTTTAGGACTTATCGCAAGTGAATATCTGGGTGGATGGGATACGGCGCTGAAGGTATTGGTATTCCTTATGATTGCCGATTATATCAGCGGTCTTCTCGGGGCCATCAAAACAAAGGCGGTTAACAGCGAGGTCATGTTTTGGGGTGGGATCCGAAAAGGTGTGGTGATGGGAGTGATCGCACTAGCCGTACTTCTGGACGAGTTAATAGGAGGAGACGTGCCGGTATTTAGAACGATCGCTCTGTACTTTTATTCTGGTCGTGAGGGATTGTCAGTTGTCGAAAATCTGGGTGTTCTTGGTGTACCATTACCGCCAGCATTCACGAAGTTCCTTGAGCAGCTACAGCAGAAAGGCGAGGAGGCTAAAAGATGAACATTGTAGACGTCCGCGGCCGGCTGCCGGTGCACAAATCTAAGCGTTACGGCAGCCGCCAACCGCAGGACATCCGTTCTATTGCGATTCACCACTCCCTGACTTTCACCGGTAGCGCTCAGGCATTTGCAGAGTACCATGTCAATAAGAACGACTGGCCAGGCATCGGCTATGCCTGCGTTATCGATCGTGACGGAACGATATACTGGTGCTGGGATTGGACGGTGCTTACCTATCATGTGGGCAACTCTAACCGGCAGGCGCTCGGCATTTGCTTGGTCGGAGACTTCCGAAGCCAGCAGCCTACCCATGATCAGCATGCTGCGGCCGTGGAGCTGGTCCGCATGCTGCAGCGGGAGATCCCGACGGCAGCGAAGGTGCTCGGCCATTCGGAGTATCCCGGATATAGCTGGAAGGCGTGTCCGGTTATTGATATGGATGAGTTCAGGAAATCTGTTCAGGAAGGGGTGGAACCTGTGCTTGATCCGGGAGTAGCAAATACGATAATAAATACATGGATCAAACCGGAGTGGAAGGTTGCCGAGGATAAGAAAGCAGGCGCATCCGTTACAACGGTGAAAGCGTTAGCGGATCAACAAAAATATTATAACTGGCTTGCCAATCAGCTTCGAACTGCCTCCGGACAGCAGGCTGAATAGCGCAGGGAAATTTTCCTTACCCACTGGCTACGGCTGGTGGGGTCTTTTTTTTACTTGAAAAAGGGAACAATTGTTCTTATAATGGGTTAAAAACGTACGGAGGATCTGGAACATGAACAATCCCAACAAGCTAACCACGGGTGCCAACGTTATGTGGGAGTCATCCCGTATGATCATCCCTGAGCACAGGGAAGCGATCAATCGCCATCGAAAGGAGTCTGCCCGCAAGCAACGTCCGGCGCTGGATGAGCAGCGGCTGCAGGATCTTGGATATGCGATTGGTGAGGCTATGACTGAGCAGATAGCCGTTACATTGGTCGTTTTCGGCGAGTTCGAAGACCGGGAGATCACAGGGACCATCGAGAAGGTGGATCGCCAGCTGCGGCAGTTGAAGGTAGTCACTGGTCCTGATGAATTCGAATGGGTGAAATTTGTGGATATCGTGAGCGTGAATTAATCATATTTACCCCGCCGCGCACATAAGAATATGCTATACATAAACTTTCGCTGAGAACCGCAGCGCCCCCGGCGCAAGGAAGCGGAAGCAAAAGTTCGACCATGCTTCCCAGGTATCTGTTTACGCGGTGTTTACAAGGAAATGTATACGTGATGTTTACAAATCCCAAACCCGATAGGACCGGACAGAAGGACATACTTCCTGAAGGTCTTTTTTATGGCCAAAAATCATCCTCGATCACAGCTTCATACCCGTTTTTGTTTAACCCCATGATGATTCTCCCCTTGGTGCTTCTGTTAGGCTTGTAGTCATTTTTGTTGCAGAGCTTTGATACTGTGTTCTTATCCACCCCGCAGTGCTTTACAACCCACTCCTGAGACTCATTTCGATCCACCCACTTGCCAAAAGGCGTCCTTTCTTTCCCCAAACCAAACACGTAGTTGTCCCTCCTCTCTTTCTACAAGGATGGACAAAGGAATCTAATTTTATTCAGTGTTTGGTGCATAAAAGTGGAATTTTGGACAAATTTCCGCACATATCTTGGGGATATACAACGGTTTACAGGAGGTAGACACCATGAAAACAGAGGTCATATCGTTCCGGCTGCGTAAGGAGCTGGATGCGGATTTGGCTGAAGCTGTGCGCGATGTCAATAAAGAGGAATTGAAAACCTTATGCCGTAACGGTCTGCGTCTGATGCTAGGTATCCGCACGACAAGAACGGTCGAAGTTCAGGAACGTCCGTTGAGCGTTCCGCAGTCCACCAAAGAGGTTAGGGAGCCCGAGGTAATTAAAACGGCTGTAACGGGAAGTAAACCTGCCGTATACATCCCAAAGAGGAGTTGAACATCATGTCGAAAACACAGGTGATCGGGTGGAATGAGTTTGTGGGCGGTGGAGTGCGGCAGCCGGTTTGTTATGTCGTTGAGTTGAGCAGCATCGGGAAAGACGTTTCTCGTAAGCTTAAGGAAAAGGAGACGGTCATAAAGGTGGCAGGCGTTGCCCTGATCCTGTTTGCCGGACTTCCAGACACATCGTTTGCGGCCGGTACCGGGATTGACGCCGGAGCCAATAAGATTTACCGCAAGCTGATCAATATCGGCAAATGGGTGATTATTGTCAAGGCCGGAGTTGAAACCATCAAGAATGCAGCTGACGGAGATTTTGACACGGTCAAAAAGGGATTCTTGGGCTATGGCGTGACCTATGCGATCCTTTGGGCGCTCCCTTGGATGATGGCTGAGATCGAGAAGCTTTTTGAGGAAATGGGAACGTGAGGTGAACATCATGAAATTTCAACTGATCCCACGCATCACCGCCGGATATGGCGAAATTGATTCTGTTCACAAGACGCCGCATACGGGAGTCGACGTTGGCCTTCCGATCGGCAGCCCGTTGTACGCGCCGGAGGGTGGCATAGTATCGCGTATCGTCGATTACGGCACTGAGAGCCTCGGAAAGGGTGTATTCGTTCGGACACGAGACGGCCATCAATATATACTCGGGCACTTATCTGAGGTCAAGGTAAGGCTTGGGGAGCGTGTCCATGCCGGCGATCTGTTGGCATTGTCCGGGAACACCGGTAACAGCACTGGTCCGCATGTCCATTTGGGCGTCGTCGATAAAGCAGGCGCATTCGTTGACCCTACGTCAATCGTTCCGTACGATCCGGCCAAGGTCGGCCTGCTCGGTCAGATTATCGGGCGTGCCGTCGATAAAGCGCAGCACGGCGTCCAGGAGAGCGCCAGGAGCATGACTTATGACATCGTCATTGGGATAGCAGAAGGTCTGCGGGATCTGGTCGTTGACATGTCGTATTCCATCGCATTGCTTGGGGGTGGGTTGGCGATTATCCTGCATGCCGCAGGATGGGAAAAGGGTACGCGCTGGGCCGGGATGCTGACAGTTGGCTATGTATTGATCAAGTACTTACTGGGGTGAGCGAAATGGATAGGGAATTCAATAGCACGGTTGGTCCTCACGATACCCTGAATAGCATCATGAAGCGGATCAAGTCCAATTTTCCGAAAAGTACAGATCTGCAACGTATAGCAAGCTACGCGGCAGCCGAGTATATGATCCCGATCCATACCGCGCTGTGCGAATTGGTGAATATATCAGTAAAGGAGCGGTGGAGCGAATGAAATCCATATCCCTCCGTGAAGCAATCCGCATCGTCCGTCCGGAATACGTCTTTCTCCGCCTGAAACCGAACAATTCTATCCGCAACAACAACACGCACAAGCTCGCCCGAACCATCGCGTCACTTTATAAAAACGTGACGGAAGCCGTTAAGCGGGAGGAGGTGAAGGCCGCTCGCGTGCTCGGCCGCCAATGGTTCGTACCGACTCGCCTATCTTTTGAAATACCCTCCAAAGTGGCGTATTTCATTTACCTTGAGAAAAAGAAAGTTGAGTTTTACTTCATTGTCCCGCGCTCTCAGCTCAGCGTCATCAAGGAGAAAATGGGTGATGTTTGGACGAATATTACGATCGATGAAGTACAGGAGCTGCCGGAGTTCGGCCGTGAGGCGATGAAGTACCAGCTCAGCTATGTGAAGGAGGATGCCTTAAGCCTAGCAACCGATCGGAGGAACAACGACCTGCTGCATTCGACTCTGAATGTTATCGATGTGATGGAGGATGGCGATCGTGCCGGAGTCTTTTTTAACTTCATCCCGACGTCACAGTTTACCTGGCGCAGCACGTACAAGAATACGATCGATAAGGTCCGCAAAAACATACCGGTTGACCGCGATAAGACGGGAACAAGCTACCTCTTCAAACGCGCCGTCACGCTGCTCGCAGGCACGCTGGACCTTTTTACAGGCGCTCTATCGGATAAGAAGCATGGTGCCACAGCGAGCCCATTAGAGACTTTTCTTGAGCGTTTGAACGGCGGCAAGAAGATCAGCGAGAGCACGCAGCGAAAGGCCTCCGCTGCAGTCCTGAATACGCAGATCGTAGTAATGAGCGAGAGTGCAGATGCTCTCCGGCAAAGGAATAGCGCCCGTAGCTTGGCACAGAGTTTTGATACGATATCAGAGGATAATGCGCTTGTCCCGCGACCGTACCGGAGAACGTTCAAGTATATTGATTATTCCCTGCCTTCCGCCGCCGTGAATAAGATAGGGGATGAAGAATGCCAGTCTCTTATTGCTCTGGCCGGGCGCGAAGTCCTGGAGCGGTACAATTTTATCGAGAAGGTGGAGACCCAGGAGACGGAGGTGCCGGAAGATTTGCGGCAAGGCACGATGAGAATCGGAGTGAACATTTTCAGAGGGAAAGAGGAGGCGGCCTATTTGAGTAATGATAAAGAATACAAGAATCTCACGCTCGTCTTAATCGGTCCGACCCGGGCGGGCAAGTCCACTTTGATCGGTAACCTTAGTCATGACGCAATCCAAGCCAGCGAGTGTGTAATTATCTTTGACTATATCGGCAGCTGCCAGCTGAGCTCTGAAGTGGCCGCATTATTTCCGAAAGAAAAGAGGCTACTCATTGATTGCGGTGACCCGGCAACCCTGCAGGGGCTTGGTTATAATGAAGTCGGTGTGAGTGTGGACCCGTTTCTTCGGTACGATAATGCAAAGAAACAAACGACGCAGCTTATGGCCTTGGTAAATTCGATAAATTCCGATGACACCCGGCTAAGCGCCAAGATGGAGCGTTATTTGACCAGTGCGGCCTTGGTGGTGTTTGTTACCGGCGGCAGTATCCGGGATGTGTTCGGCGTCCTGCAGGATCACAAGGCGCGTCACGATTTTATAAAGAGGGTCCCAAAGAGCCAAGATGAGAACCTGGGCGAGTATGTGGACAATCTCTATGAGCTGGACGATTACAAGGACGTCAAGGTAGGAGAGGGCAAAGAAAAGCGGACTGTCTCGGAGCTGGTTGGAACAAAGGATCATCTGATAACGGGCGTCATCGATCGGCTGAATAAGCTGAAGGCCAATACCTATATGGAGGCAATGCTTAAGAAGTCCACGGCGGGAAACATCGATCTTGTAAAAGAGTTGCAGAAGCCGCAGCTTATCTGCTTAAAGATGCCAGAAACCATGTTCGGTACCGACGGTGAGAGGGACGTCTATACGACCTATTGGATGACAAAGCTCTGGATGGCCTTGCAGATCCGGGAGCAGCGGATAGGGGACCGCAGTAAGTTGACCAAAGTAAACATTGTCTTTGACGAGCTCTATCAGGTAGAAAATACGCAGAAGTTCCTTTCAGACAAATTAAGCCGGCTGGCCAAGTTCGGCGCCAAACCTATCATCAGCTGCCACTACATGAACCAGATCAAGCATATCCGGGATGAGCTGCGGAGCGCTAATGCCAGCTATATGCTGATTAGCGGCTGTGATAAGAAGAACTTTGATGAACTCAAGGATGAGCTTTACCCGTTTACAGTGGAAGACTTATTGAATCTTCCAAGGTACCACAGCATGAACCTTATGAAGCATAGTGATGGATATGCAAGGTTTATAACAAAGCTTCCGAAACCAATAAATTAACAAAAAAGGCCTGCAAAGAGGAAAACTCTCGCAGGCCTTTTTGCTTTTATTCCTAATCTGCCTTGTGTCTCTTAATTATCCAGGTAAACATGACAATCTTAAGGTCGTATAGGATATGAAAAATAATCGGAAGCAGCAGGCTGCCACTCTTTATGTATAGGTGACTCATAGCGAATCCCAGGAGCATTGTGTCAATGATAGCTGACCTGCCCTGGTGAAAGTGCAGTAGGCCGAAAATCACATTGATGACTACAAAGCTCAGCAGGGCCGTAAATCCCCATTCCTCTTGAAAGTAGGCATATAAGTACCCCCGGAAGAAAATCTCCTCAGAAATGCCGACGACGAAGGCGAGAATGGCGAACATGACCATACTCTTTTTTGATTGAGGAAACATGTGCTCCTTGTTTTTGTATTCGGCAGCTACGGCATTCCTCATACTCTTTTTAAAAATGATCAAGACGGTAGGAACGATCAACATAAACACATGGTAAACCACGATGCTCCAGAGGATGAGATTAAGCAGGTGAGGCAGCGTGAAGGCTGTGTCCGGCATGTAGATGCTGAAGAAATCGATGTTGAATAGTATGATTGCCAATGCGGACCCGTACCAGATATACATGCGCAGGTAGGCTGATTCTTTGGTTCTGTCGCTGATGTCAGACTTAAGTCTTCTTGTTTCAAAATATCCGATTATAGGCAGTACAATTAATACGATTATCGCCAACAAATGAGGCATTATTAATCCACATCCTTTTTTATTATTGACATCCAGAACCGCTCTAAATATAATCAAATCATATCAATAAATTCACGTACAATAAACGTACAAATACCGTACAAAAATCAAGGGAGGAATTAACGAATGCCGCGTGTTGAAACCCAAAGAATAGACATTAGAATCCCAAAAAGCTTGCTTGAGGAAATTGAAAAGTACCAGGAAGAGCACTCTATACCAAATAGAACAACGGCGCTGTTAGAACTAGTAAGAGTAGGGTTAAATCAAAGTAAGAAATCTAAGCCAAGATGAGGGGATGGTTAATGCCGTGCAAGAAAGTGTATTTATCCAATTGATCGTGGCAATTATATTTTGGGCTTCATTAGTCATCGTAAGTTTTTCTATGTTCCGGATCCCGATAAGAGAAAACCATAGGCAGATTGCTCTTTTATCTGTAGTTGTCGGCGGGCTTAACTTCTATACAAAATTCATTCTCCAGTCTCCCTATGCGCTGATTTTTCAAATCATCGCGTATATCATCCTACTGATGATCATTAGGCGGTACCCTATCTTCTATTCTTTTATTATCTGCATAACCGGCTTTATTGTCGTTGCCCTGATCGATGCAATCACGACAATAACAGCCCTAAGGCTAGGATTGAGCACAATGGAGTTAATGACGAATAATACAGTTCATTTTGTTGTTATGCACTCCATTGTAACATGTGTTATTGTATTAGTAGCCTATATTTTGTACAGATTTAATTTAGGATTCTCTTTCGTCAAAAGAAGATTCTCAGGGAAGCACACACTTAAGCCGCACAATTTTATCTGGGCAATCATCTTAGCAGCAAGCTTTTCCTTCTTGCAATTCTCCACACAGAGCTTTGATAAATTTTCGTTACACCCATACATAATTGTTTTGTTTACGATCGGACTAATGGCCAGCGTCATCTATGCTTATATCCTTAACAAGAAAGTATTAAAAGACCGTGAAGGACGGTGATTGAATATAATGTTCAAGATCGAAAGCATCGCCGATTATTTAGCAAATTCCATACGTAAAAATGACCCCAACGCTTCTTCTGTTGGGGTTTTGCGGTATGGACTTATATCGATAATCAACTTAATGATTACTGTCAGTACAGTCCTTATTATAGCTGCATTTACAGGCGATTTGCTGCCGGCATTATTGGCAGCCGCGGGATTTCCGATATTGCGTTATGTCACCGGTGGGCTTCACTTGAAGTCATCCCATTTGTGTAACGTTGTGACAGCCTCATTTATGCTAATTGCGATATACACGCCTATTGAATATTGGTATAATGGATTTGTACTCAATGTTGCTGCAGCGACAATTGTAATGATTTATGCTCCGTCAGGGATTAAGAAAAGTACGCTTGATCCCAAGCAGTACCCTGTTTTAAAGTGGGTCGGCGTGTGTATCGTATCGCTAAACTTTATCTTTCAGTCCCACGTGCTGGCCCTCGCTTTTTTCATCCAAGCCCTGACAACTACGAAATTTTTTAATAGGTTGGTTGCAAAGCTCGATTTGTAACGGAAGGGGGTGAATTCGAAGGATGAAGACTCTGATCGCTAAAGCTGCTAACACAGTTTCTACTTGGTTTGCGAAAAGAATGGCTACGACTGGTTGCCTTGTTGGCTGCCACGCTCCGGAAGCTCCGGAAGAATTGTTCAGCAAATAATAACTGCCTAATATAAAAGCGGCCCTTTCGGGGGCCGCTTCTTTACGTTTATTTTGATTCCTGAGCATTTGTATTTGTTATGAATCCAAGGAAAGTCTCGGCTGCTCTCTTGAGAAACTTCCTCTCTACCCGCTCAGATCGCTCGTACATTTTGATATCGAGCTTGTTCAGCGAAAGACCTATTCCTGGGTGGCTCTTATGGTGCTTTACCATCAGGTAGCAGGTCGTTTCCTGAGTTTCGATATCGAAGCTGCAGTTAAGTACGATGATGGGAGTTCCGTCTGGCCCCACTTGATATATCCCGCACAACTTATCGAAAAGATCCCACTTATATAATTTAATTCCGATGTGCTTGGCAACTTTATAAGGACAGTGTTCCCCAACTTCTGCATAAAGGGATTCGAGTTTTTCATCGATATTCAAATATACCAACCCCGATCGTATAGGATTATTAGCTGCGAGTAGTCATGATGTATGTAACGCTCAATAAATCTTTTTATTTTGTTCGTACTTTGTTCGCTTTAATTTTGGGTCTATAAAACATACAATAGGCATGTGAATAATTTTCAGAGATACTCCGTACAGTGCGCATATCAAGGGGATCAGCCTTGGCGCCTATCGTATGGAGTATTTTTTTTCTGCATAAGACACCACCTCCTTCATGGAATTCTGGATTTAATAGATGAATTTTTAGAAAACTAATTATTTACCCATAGAATAGCTGGGACTATTTACCTGATTTGTGTTTCACTTATTTACCGTAATCTGGTAAGATAAGGGTCAGGAATTTAATAAGGAGACAGCGCCGCCGATGAGGTATAAGCTCGGTCGCTGCTTTCTGCCTGAGCTGTTGAAAGAGATCGGCTGGACACCGCAAGATCTTGCAGAGCGTATGGGCTGGACACGTCAACGGGCGCATGATGTTATATCCGGTCGAAAGAAGATGGGAACCGCGCTGACCTTTTCCGTAGCGGACACTATGGGAGTCAGTGAGCGGCGAATCTATGAGCTCGTACCGGTTAAGACATCGAGCAGGAAGTAGCCTAACGAAGGGATTGATTTTCGATCTCTTCTCGGCAAGTTGTCAACCTTTTGGAGTACAAATTATGTAACAAGTGACCCCATAACCACTTTCCGATGCATGCTCTAAGGTGAAATGGGGTTTTTGTAAGGACATTATAGCACGATAAAACGAACGGATTTTATTCTAAAGAATTATTTATCGGTATCGACATCTGAACACCTGTATCGACAAAATTTGTCGGAAACACGACCTCTGCCAGACCTCGCTTTAATCCTTCTTACGGACAATAAACTCCATGAATGTTTTGATGTTGTTTAGTTCTGCCTCGGACAGATCGGCTTTTTCTCGGACTAGGGCTTCGGTCTCTTTTAGGAATTTTTCTATTTTTGCCTCTTCCTCGGACGTAATCTTAGTTTTATCGAAATGGTGCTTTTCGGCGTTTTCACGGCCTAGGAGATAGTCGGTGGTTACGTTGAACACATCAGCGATTTTTAACAGAGCCTCATAGTCCGGGAAAGCTTTTCCGTTTTGATACTTAGAAATGCTCACCCTACTGACCCCTAAAATATCCGCCAATTCAGGCTGGGACATATTCCTTTTTGTCATCAAATCTTTAAGTACTTCACTAAATTCGGCCACTTAATACCCACTCCTTGGAAAAAATAATTCCAGTAACTGAAAATTACTATTGCGTACTTCAAAGTTACATGTTAATATACGTACATAGCAAACAAGCTACACCAGTCTACCAAACATAACGAGTGCCAACATGATGAAGTTGATTGCGGCTTTTATTTATCATTCACAACAATTATTTACACAATTAGTATACAACGTAACTAAAAGTTACGCAAGGGTAAAGTTTTCTGACGACATCAGAAGTTTATTTACTATGCCCTAAATGTTCAATATGGTTACGTTGTTGTAACTAAAAATTAATATAAGGTGGTGATTTCGTGAAAATACAGCTTAAAGATTTAGACCAGTTCAACGAAATTTTGATCAGGAAAGGTTTGTCAAAAGCTGACTATAGCAAAGAAGTTGGACTCTCCCGCGCAGCAGGTACAAGACTTTGTAATGGGCAAACCCCTTACTTCTCTCCATCTGTAGCAGCTAGGACTGTTGAGAAGCTAAATATTGAGTTTGACGACATATTTGAAATCGTCAAAGAAGAGAGGAGGGTCGGTTCGTGAAATCAACCAAGCAGTACATGGAAACGCTGATTGGCGCTCTGAGACACGAAGCCAAGAAGGGCTTGGACTCAGGCACGAGCTCAGAAGCAATAAACGATCTGCTTTCAGACCTTGTAGCAAATGCAATCATACTTGATAAAGAGAATCTGGAAATGGTTTATGTTCTGATGCTAGTGCTGAATTCATTTTTGAAAGAAAAGAGGGATGCTAAATGAGACTCACGCTCATTAATCAAAACGGACAGTTGCTCGTCGATAGTCGGGACGTAGCAGAAATGACGAATGTTCGCCACGCTGATCTGCTCGAAAAAATCACTGGCTACATCCAGCACTTACTCAACGGAAATTTCCGTTCAGTAGATTTCTTCATCGAAAGTACTTATCAGGACAGCACCGGACGCAACTTGAAGTGTTACCTTCTCACTCGCAAAGGCTGCGACATGGTGGCGAACAAGATGACCGGCGAGAAGGGTGTTCTCTTCACAGCGGCATACGTAACTCAATTTGAGGAAATGGAACGGCAGCTTGCTATACCAAAGACTCTCCCAGAAGCTCTACGACTGGCTGCTGACTTAGCGGAAAAGAACGAGACGCTCGCTCTCCAGAATGCTCAGAAAGAACAAATCATCAATGAGCTGAAGCCCAAGGCTACATATTACGATCTGGTGCTTCAAAATAAATCCCTTATGGCCATCTCTAAAATCGCTAAGGATTACGGGTTATCCGGCCAAGCAATGAACACGATACTTCACGAACTCGGTATTCAATACAAACAAGGCGATTGCTGGTTGCTGTATCAAAAGCACGCTGACAAGGGTTACACCCAGAGCAAAACTCAGGTGCTGGATGAAGAAAAGAGCAAGCTTCATACCTATTGGACTCAGAAAGGCCGGCTTTTTATCTACGAGCTTTTGAAACGCGAGCGCGATTTACTGCCTATTATTGAGCGCAACGAGAGGTGACCACCCATGAAACAACCAGTCTATAAATTCTTCTACACCGTAGACAACCGCATCAAAGCGGTCCGCGTGACCGAAGAAGAGCCTGCTGCCGAAAGCGGAGCCTGGTTCATAATCGCTGCGGGAGCTACAGCCTGCTTCATCTGGTGGTTCTTATGGTAGAAATCATCATCGGCCTAATCGTAGTCGGTATCGTCTGGTTCGCAAAAGAGCTGTACAATGCACCCCTAATTGATGAGGAGGAACGATAGTATGGCAGCCATCCATCCAGTTCATCGGAAGTTAGCGGAAATTGTGTTTATGAACACTGATAAGAACGGGAACCTGATCCTGGGGAATGCAGAACTGCAATTGATCCTTAAGGAACTCCGCAAAAACATGGAGCTTGTATCTCGAAATGACGAACTCAAGCAGCTTTCGTTTTTGGCCTATGTGGCTGGCGATACGGAGTGGCATCAAGATATTTGCCGTCAGCTCGAAGAACTCGAAGCTCAATGCCTATGAAGGAGGTGACAAACCCAATGGATACCCAGGAAATTCAAGTGATGAACATGCTTCTTACCAAGGTTGCGAAATTCCAAGAACAAGCGTATGCGGTCCTTAGCAAAAAGGAGCTTCAGGAAACGATCTTAGTAATCGATGATCTGAGCCAGCGGATCCAAGCTTTAGAGCAATCGAACACCTTATTGAGTATCTTAAAACCCGAAAAAGGTGATGTTCATGCGGCGAATTGACGTAATCAAAAATTGCTTCTACGGCATATCGATCCTCTTCTACATGTTCTTATTCATTTGTTTCGTGGGGATGTTCAGATGATGCAGCCAGCGCTTCAAACGTTTGGTCGTCGGTTGGTTGAGCTCAGAGAGTCAAGAAGCCTTACTCAGCAGCAACTATCGGATAGGTTAGATATCACACGGTCGGCTCTATCGCATTACGAGAAAGGCCGTAGAGATCCAGCTTTGCAAACAATGGTGAAGCTAGCAGACTTCTTTAAAATCAGCATGGATGAATTGATTGGAAGAGAGGTGGATGATTGTGCAAAAAGAGCATTCTGATTTGGCTGCGGAAAATTTCTACCTGGCCAAGTTCATTGCTAACAAGTTCCGGTGGACCGGAATGGAGATTGAGGATCTGGTAGGGATTTGTGGCTATGCACTCTGTAGGGCTGCTGAAAGTTTCGATGAATCGCGCGGCATCAAGTTCTCGACCTATGCTGGTCAGGCCATGCGCCTTTCAGTCATAAGAGAGCATCTAAGAAATAAGCATCAGAAATTCATTCAGAAATACGGCTCGCTTAGGTCTATTGACGACAGGATAAACGAAGTCGAAAATCTAACGCTTGCTGATACGCTGGGAAAGAACGATGCACGCTTGGAATTAACGGATTATATCGATCAATTCTCAGATTTAGATCGACAGTGGTTACGATTAAAGATCCTATATCACGTCCACGGATACAACCAGCAAGAGTTGGCCGAGGTTATCGGCGTGAGCCAAGTACAAGTTTCTAGGCTGTTGAACAAGGCTCCAAATTCAGGAAAGCGAAAGGCGAGAGGTGCATGAAGGTAAAAATCGAGGGCACATACTTAACCCCGGATCAGCGCCGTCAGTTTTACGGACAAAAGAAAAGCACTCGCCGGCCAGGGCAAGTGCAGGGACAAGAACGCTCATTCAAAAACATTCTTTCCGCTATTTTACATAAGAAGTAGCTGGGAGGCAAGGGGAAGATGGAACACCTTACTCAAAAGGCAAAGTCTATTTGCGAAGCGCATTACGACTTTCATAACAAGAAGAATCCCGGCTGCGGCAAATGTCCAATCAAAGAACCTTGCCACGGCAGCGTAATGAGAACATTCCGGCTGGGTACGTATGACGGGCTTAACGGTTGGAGAAAGGCCGTGAACGAGGCTGCGGAAAAAGTATGAACTGATAGGGAGGTATTAAAAGCATGCGTTATGACTTCAATACGGCAAGAAAGAGGCGTGAAAAGCTTGTCGGTATGTATCGGGCCCTAAAGCGCCAGAACGAGGAAGAGGGTACCTGGGCATGGTGGATAATGGCTCAGATCGATGAGATTGATCGGGAGATTGAAGAAGCGCATTGGTCACAAGACGGAAAGATGACCACTATAGCAAGCAACGGCCATCCGGTAATGCAACTTGAAAATATACTCACCCCGATTGTACCTGCATGGGGAACGGAGAGCAGGGGGTGAGTAATCCGTGAAAGGACATTGGTTTTATGTCACGCCTGAGGAATACGAAAGAGCCGCAGCGATCGGTGTCGATAACCAAACTTTAGACCGTCGTATTCGGGAGTTGGGTTGGAACAAAGAACGGGCTATAACCACACCGATTCGGGCGATCAATAAGGACCGCGCATATTGGCGTCGGTTGGCCGAAAAAAACGGCATCAATTTTCGAGCGTTTCATTCTAGGATCGCGTTAGGTTGGAGCGATGAAGTAGCGGCCACAAAGCCGTTACAGACGCCGGAGGAAAGACGTTTGAATGCACTCCGAGCAACGGATAAGGTCCGTAAAATACCGCGCAAGTATATCGAAATTGCCTCTCAGAACGGTATATCTCTTGCAACGCTCCATGTGAGGATAAAGAAGCAAAAACTGAGCTTTGAAGTGGCTGCGACAAGGCCGCTTAAGACGAAACAGGAAAGCGGCAGGCTTGGTGCGCGGTCGCTGCGCGAAAGAGAAGGCGATTGGGCGGCACAAATTTTTGGAAAAAGGTGATTAGAATCATGTCCTCTAGCGATGAATGCCCAGTATGCTTTGGCCGCCGTGGATGGTGGACCGGTGCCGAAGATATAACCGGTGAGTATTGCCCGGAGTGGGAACAGTGCGACGGATGCGGCGGTACTGGAAATTCCAAAAACAAAAACTCAAAGGAGAATGATAAAAATGAAAGCAACCGGAATTGTTAGAAGCGTGGACCACCTTGGAAGGATCGTAATTCCGAAGGAATTGAGAAAAACATTTGACATTGGACCTCTTGATTCTCTCGAAATTTTCGTTGATGGCGAAAGGATCATCCTTCGCAAATACGCTCCCGGCTGCACGTTCTGCGGCAATACTGAGAAGGTGATTCCCTACAAAGAAAAGCTGATTTGCTCTGGATGCCGTCAAGACATCACGAAAGGCGGCGCTCATTGATCAAATGGCTCAAGCGATTGTTTACCAAGCTACGAACGGGCGCAGCGTTTAAACCAGAGGGCTTCAATGCCCGGATGCGCCGGATCGGATACAAGGGCAGGTTCGGACTGAAAATGGTAAGGGCTGCTGTGCGGCGGGAGCGCGGGTATAAGCCGGGGGCGTTGGGATCATCGAGGTTTGCTGAGAAGCGATTACCCCCTAGACGATACCGCCGGCGATATGCGTTCAGATTCAAACCGCATTACAACTTTTAAAGCAAGGTGCAGCTGATCGGCTTCGGTCGCTGCATCGAGGTTAGGAACTGCGAACCGAAGATTCGAACACCTGAATGGATGACAATCATCCGGTCGATGAGCGGTCAAGCGTCTTGCAATCCTGGACAGATGGGCACGGGCGCAGCCGTAAAGATAATGAGCAGGTTTAATTCGAATCGAGGTTCACACCCGGGGGTTTCTAACTTCGATGGTGCGACTGAAGCGCCAATACATAGGGAAGGAGGGCGAACAATGAAAAAGATTGCACAGTGTTCGAACGTTACTTGCAAATGGCCGATTTATCCTGGGGATAAGGTTTGGAAATGGGGCGAAAAAATTTTTTGCCATATACAGTGCTGCCTAAGCTCATTAAACAGAAAATGACCCGCTGGCAGGCGGGCCTTAACAAAACTATCTCACCGCAAGCGTAACATCGTTCTTTGAAAAATTCAATAGGGAGGAAGCTATGAAGACTATTCGCTTCAAACAATTGCGGCTGCAGAATTATAAAGCGCACCGCTCCCTGACGCTTGACTACGGCGATATCACCAAGCTGAGTGGAAAAAACGGCGAGGGCAAGTCATCGATCGGCGAGGCGCCGGGATGGATCCTTTTCGGTACAGACTTGCACGGCGGCTCTAAGTACAACCCGACACCAACCAATTACGAATTCGATATTGTGCATGCGTCCCTGCTGTTGTCCGTTGACGGCGCTGACTACCTGCTTACCCGGGAGATCGTGAAAGGCGCTAATAAATACTATCTCAACGAGGTACCGGTCAAGGAGGGTGAGTACAGCGATTTTATCAAGTCTCTATTCGACAAGGAGACATTCCTTTCACTCTACTATCCGCTGTACTTCTTCACGCTCCACAAAGATAAACAGAGGGAGCTGCTACTGAAAAACCTGCTTCCACCGGCTAATGCAGAAGTACTGGCGGAAATGTCCCGGAAGAGCCCGGAGCAGAAGCTCAAGGAAATCGAGCTTAACCCGCAGGCGGCCCGCTTGGCCGAAGCCCTTAAAAAACACTCGATTGATCAACTGGTAAGCATGCACACGGACCTGAAGAATAAGAACGATAAGCTCCATGTTCAGTCCCAAGGCAGCGTAAAGACGTTGACAGCACAGCTGCAGGCGATGGGAGAGGCCCAGGCGATAGACCGGGAAGCAATCACGGCCGAACTGGATTCCTTAAAGAACAAGATCGCTTCATTCGATGCTGATCGGCAAAAGGTCATTGCCCGGAACAATGAAATCCGGACGCTGCAGCTTAAAATCGATGGCCTGACCCGGCAGATCGAAGCGGGCAAAAAGGATTACGATGCAGCAGCAGCTCTTGAGATCGAACAAGAGTGCCGTACATGCGGCCAGCCACTAACCGAGACGGCCAAGGAGAAAGCGGAGCAGGCTAAGAAAGACAACGTCAAGCATCATGCGGATAAGGTGAATCCATTAATCCGGGAACGTAAAGCGCTACGGGAGCAGCTGGCCTCACTCCAACCGCTTCCGGAGCCGGATTACTCCGTTGCTGATCTTGTTGCTCGGACAAACGAATTGAACGCTTTATTACAAGCCGATGCGAACCGCTCCAAAGCCGAGAAAGAACTGGCCGAGGCGAAGGCAAATGAGGTCGCTTATCTTCAAGCCAAAAACGAATCGATTTTCATCTTGGACGCCATTAAAGCCTTCAAAGCTAAAGAGGCCGAGATCCAAACGCAGAAGGTTCAGTCACTGTTCACTACGCTGTCCGTCCGGCTGTTCAAATACGTGAAGACGAATAATGAGTACGTTTCGGACTTTATGATTCAGATGGACGGCAAGGATTACGTGGCGCTGTCGGTCGGAGAGAAGATTACGGCTGGTCTGGAGTTGACCGAAGTGCTGTTCAAGCAGACGGAACTAATTGTCCCATGCTTCATTGACGGAATTAGCGAGTATACCGGTAAGGTTGCTGTTTATGGCCAATTGATTACCGCCCGGGCGGTTGAAGGACAAAAATTGAAAATTGAAACGGAGGAAATCACACATGTCCAATAACAAACAAAACCAAATCATGCCGATCGGAAATTTCAGCATCGAAGAAGTCGAGACTATGCGCCACACTTTGGCAAAGGATGCTTCCCCTGAGCAATTTACTCTGTTCGTCCGTACAGCGGCCGCAGCCGGCCTTAACCCTTTCCTTAATCACATTTACTGCATCGTTTACGGCGGCAAGATGTCCATCCAGATCAGCGTAGAGGGCATCATGTTTCTTGCTAAAAGGGTTGAGGGCTATCAGGGCATGGACACTCAGCTCGTTCATGAGCATGACGTTTTCAAAGCCAAGAAAGCGAAGGATGAGCAAGGTAGGGACGTTTGGGAAATTGTACAGCACGATATTGAATTCCCGCGGGGAAAGGTTGTCGGGTGCTATTCTATCGCGTATCGTGAGGGCTTCCGACCAGTTACGGAGTTTATGGAAGTAGATGAAGTACAGCATCACCTTTCCGGAAACAATGCTGCGAACTGGAAAAAATACTTCAATGATTTCTTTAAAAAGACGGTCGCAAAAAGGGCGGCCAAGCGTCAATACGGCATCGAGGTGGCCGAGGACGATACGCCAGAAGCTGGTGGAAGCATCCCTGCTTATCAGGCACCGCCGGAACGCCGGGACATCACCGCTGAGGCAGAGCAGATGTCAACCGAGAAGCAGCAGCAACCCGAGGCGGCTCAGCAAAAGGAAGAATCTGCATTAACAGCCGCTCGCCAGCAAATGGCGGAGAAATTCAAAGAGCTTGAGATTACGGAAAAAGATAAGATGGGCGAGTACATTGCCGAACACGCTAAGCCAAAAGGACAAAAGCCAACGCTTGCTGAAATGAAGGCCCTCCTGAAGATTATGGATATGCATATCGAAGAGAAGAAAGCACAGGAAGCTTCAGTTAACAACAGCGACGACGATCTTCTTGATGATGAACTCGCTGACATGATCAAATAATGGACGCCGCCTACCAGCTCGACCTATTTGCTGACATAAACCCGGAACCGGTAGCTGCTAAGGCGGCTCCGGACGGTCCGGTGCTTAACGGAATGTATTACGAACGAGCCACCGACAAATTTGTCTCCTTTGCCCAAGGGCGGCGGTATTACGAGGAACCAGCCAAAGGATGTGGGCATTTGAAGGAGTGGCAGGACAGAATTAAGAAGGGACGTGCGATATGAGGGATATCACACCGCATCACTTAGCCTTTGTTGAAGAGGCAGCACGAGTATTTGAAGAAAATCCGCGTCGTGAAACACACTGGAACAAAGAACAGGACCTGGTCGCTTTTCGCTTTGGTATAGATCGAGATTGCGTTATTGTGTACGAACTCGGTGATTACATCGGAAATTTCGTCCAGCAGGTGGATAAGCGGGTCCCTGCTGTTCGGAAAGAAGTCGATTGGTTTGCTCGACAAATGGAGCAGCAATTACAGGCTAATGAGCATAAAGGCGGCTGGGAGAATTGCGCTTATGATTTTTTGATAGGCGAATTAGATAAGAATCTCCGAAAGCTATCAACTTGTGTCTCACACTCTGTATTTAGACGAAAATGCGCAAACATCGCTAATTTTGCAATGATGCTCTCGGATAATGATCGACGGGAAGAGAAGGAGCGTGCGATATGAATTTCAACTTTATTGAACCGCCACCAACCATGAATATTTACGCTCAAAAAGGCGATAAAGTGAGATTTTTAAACACGAATGGGCATGACTGGGAGCCCGAAGAAGCTTGCATAGCCGGACTGGTTGAAGGTGAGGTTTACACGGTCGAAAAGACAGAAGTAGGTGGTTGGCGTACTGACGTATATCTGCAAGAGTTTCCTACAAAGGCATTCAATTCTGTAATGTTTGAGGATTACAGACGATGAAAGTCACCATTCTTGCATCGGGTTCCGCAGGGAATTGCATACATTTGCAAAGCGGCAGCATCGGCGTCCTAATTGATGCCGGAGTAGCCAAAACAAAGATCGAGAAGCGCATGATCGAGGCCGGAATTAACCCGGCTATGGATATCCAAGCAATATTCATAACCCATAGCCACGGTGATCACGTCAAAGGGCTCCCGCTGGCGAACAAATATCGTATTCCGGTCTACGCTACGCACGGAGAGTGGCAGGGTATTTCAAAGGTGGACGACGAGCTCCGACGGACGCTGGAGACACTGCACGGCAGGTACGAAATGGTTGAGCTCGGCGGATTGCATATCTATCCCTTCAAAATCCATCATGACGCTTACGAGCCTGTCGGATACGCCATAGAGGATGATCAAGGCAACCGCTGCTGCGTGGTGTTCGATACCGGGCACATCGATGCTGAAATGCTCCAAATGATGGAAGGCAATATCTACATCGTCGAAGCAAACTATGATGAAGACATGCTCCAGGACGGCCCATATGCGGCTCACTTGAAAGAGCGGATTATGAGCAAGGACCGCGGGCATCTGAGCAACGAGCAGACGGCCGCAGCGCTGAAAAAGCTGATCAAGGGTACCGGCGAGCACATTTACCTAACGCACCTTTCGAGCAATAACAACATGCCAGCGCTGGCCGAGGGGACGGTAAAGCGAGCGCTGCGGCAAAAGGGATTCGAAGCAGGCAAACATTACTTTTTGGAGGTGCAGTCCGAGTGAATGCTATAACAATCAATGAAATAAGAGAAACATGTAAGTCCGGCTGCGATGTGCGGTTTTCCGGTGCTACCGTATTGGGCATCATCAATTACTACGAAAAGCAGATATTAACGATGGCACAACGGGAAAAGTCCAATTATAAGGATTACCTCGTACACGTCCAAGAGCTTGAAGAGGAAAAACGGGTGCTCCTGCAGCAGATCGAGCGGGCTATCGAGGATCAGAACAAGCAACTGCCGGTTATTCCGCTGGAAGTGGCGGAGGCGATTATATATGCCCGAAATGCATGGCAGCATTTAGAGGAAGACATCGATCGGCACTTTCTGAACACACATCGATTTGATTCGAGCAAGCATGGTGCTGTTTTGAAAAATTTCGCGGAGGCGAATCCACGGACTTACATGAAAGCTATTGCCGATGGATACACCGTCGAGCAGGTACCGGAGGAGCCTACACATGATGAACAACTGCAGGCGTGCATTGAGGATGCGATTAAGGATTGGCAAACGTCCCCTATTTATCAACCCAAGCTTTCAACCGTCATTGCTAATCGGGTAACAGAGTTTTTGGCCGAACAAAACACATGAGAAGGTGAGGTGAGATGCAGGGCTATATAAAGGATCATCGGAAAGAGCTTGTAAGCGACATATGGCACATGCCTCCTTTATATCACCGCGTTTGGCAATGGCTCAAATACCAAGTCAACCATTCGGATAACGAGATTCCCATGAGGGACGGAAGTCGAATGCTAATAAAAAGAGGGCAGCGGTTAACATCCGTACGGGAAATCGCAAAAGAGATTGGGTGGTACGAGAGAAGGAGGTGGAAAGAGCCAAATCCGAAGACAATTTCCTCGATTCTTGATTGGATGGAGAAAACTTCAATGATCTCCATAGAACGCGGTAATGGTAACAAGGAGTACACATTGATAACCCTTATAAACTACGGAATTTACAATGAAAATGAGGGTCATGGTAACAGTAAAGTAACAGTTGACGGAGAAGGTAGTAAACAGCAAGCGGATATAAACAATAATGATAAGAATGTAAAGAAAAAAGATCTTAAAAGATATAGTTCTTTTTCTTCTAAAAAGAACGCTCGTCCTAAGAAAAAAGATCCTGATGAAAGTGAGGGGAAATCGGTGTCTAAAGATAACACTGCAATCATTGAACAGGTTATTCAATATTTTAATGCCAAGCTTGATACAAAATATCGCGCATCGACGAAATCGATCAAAGAAATGATCAATGGCCGGCTGAATGAAGGGTACGGGCTGGATGACTTCAAGTACGTCATCGACGTAAAGGCTGCCGAGTGGCTTGGGAATCCGAATATGGAAAAGTACCTCCGGCCGTCCACTTTGTTTAGACCAACGAATTTCGCGGAATATCGCAACCAGAAGATGCCGGTTGCGGTAGGAGGTGGATCCGGGCTTTCAAAAGAGAACGAACGGCTGCTGAAAAAAATTCAAGAGGAGAAGGCCAATGAACAAATCGGAGCTTCTTCAGATCTTCGCAGTAATCCGAAACAGCTACAATAATTTTCAAATCGATGATTTCAAAGAGGCGCTTTGGTTCGATTTACTTAAGGACCTACCGGACGGAGTAGGGCTGGCAAATGTTAGGCAGCACGTCATGACGAACAAATACCCGCCGACCATCGCTGATATCCGCCAGGCTTCCGAGGTCAATCACTATGACCAGTTACGCTTGCAGACGGCAGAACGCTTTGCAGAAATAGAGCGATGGAAACAGGAGGCCGTGCCGCTGCCGGACCGTTTGAAACCAAAGAGCATCAAGAGCGGTGATGATGATTCGTGATGAACCTTCAACTTGAAGCCGAACGTTACGTTCTCGGATCGATTCTTCAGGAGCCCGACCTTATCGATGAGTGTTACCTTCAGCCGGCTGAATTCATACAAGACGACGATGGCCGTCACAAGCTCGTTATGGAATTCATGCGTTACCTGCATGATGACGAGGGAGTTCCTCTGGATGTTATCTCCGTGGCGCAGGCGGCCGGAGACAAGTTGCCTAAGCTTGGCGGGCTATCGTATCTCTTCGAACTGAAAGATGCTGTTCCATCGGTGGCCAACTTCGATTACTACCAAAGCATCGTCCGGCAGGCGTACGTCAAGCATAAATCGGTCGGCACATTGGGTATGCTGCATGATTTGGGTAAGCGGCAGGAGATGGGCGCTAAAGAGCTCGTAGGAAAGGCTCAGGAGGCTTTTGAGGAGCTGGCCGAACTTACCGTCACTAACCATCAATCTGACGTCGTCAAGATGTCCAGCGTGCTCAAGGACCACCATAAAACGATCCGAGAGCGCCAGCATAAGCAGGGCATCACCGGAGCCAAGACAGCAAGTACAGACCTAGATCAATTGACAGGCGGGCACCAAGATGGAGACCTCGAAATAGTCGCGGCACGCCCTAGCATTGGCAAAACGGCCTACATCGTGGATGACATGAAAAAGACCGCACAAGCAGGGCGCCCAGCCGTTCTGTTCTCGCTGGAAATGACGGCAAAACAAATCGCAGAGCGGTTCATATGCAATATCGGAAACATCGATAATGCCAAGCTTCGAACGGGACATTTATCCGAAACGGATTGGGAGCGTTGGAGCTATGCGATGGAGGAACTTGATCGGCTGCCAATATTCATCGACGATACCCCGGGGATGACGCTGCAGGACATACAGCGCAAGGTTAAGCAGTTGAAAAAGCAGTACCAGCGCATAGTGGTGTACGTCGACTTTCTGCAGATTGTTAGTCCTGGTAAAAGGTTCACCAAAGAACATGAGGGTGTCGCTTACGTCTCGAAGGGACTTAAACAAATCGCTCGTAAGTATGAATGTCCGGTAATCGCCATTTCCGCCGTCAGCCGGAAGTGTGAGGAGCGGCAGGATAAACGGCCGATGATGTCAGACCTTAGGGAGTCTGGATCCATTGAATCCGATGCCGATATCATCATCTTTCTTTACCGGGACGACTACTACAACAAAGATTCGGCGAAAAAGTCCATATTAGAGCTTATCGTCGCAAAGGGTCGTAATGTCGGAACAGGGACAATCGAGGTTGTTTTTGACAAAAAGACCGGCAAAATACTTGATCTTGACCGAAGTCATCATGATGAAAACAAAGGTGGTGATAGCGGTGGCGGAGCTCAAAATCGAAAACGAGGAGCAGGCGGTAAAGGCTGAGAAACAGCGAGCCGATTTTCTGAAAAAAGCAAAGAACCCGCTGCTGGATGAAGCGGAGAGCGCTAAGCTCAAAAAAATGGCCGACCGCCTGACCCAGGTCATCGATGCTTACCGCAAAGATCATCCGGCGCCGGCTGAACCTGTTCCGCCCCCGCCCGGAGCTATCGTTTTACAAAAAGCTGCACCGCCTACACAGGACCCGCGTCCGGACCTAAAAGAAGATGCGCACCTCTGGGTCGATCTGCTGCATATGGCTTACGAGAACGACCGTGAGAAAACCCGAATATATGGAGAGGTCGATACACTATGCGGCGTGCTTAACGGCTTCAGATGCGGCGGTACGAGGCTGAGATCAGGTAAGAGCATGTGGGTTATGAAGCCGGATATCGACCCATCAGGGATAGCGGCATGGGAATCGCAGGCCGAATATGACGACTTCAAAGCGCGATACCTGCAGCCATGGGGCAGCGAGGTTGTCGGGGAGCTGCTGCGGGAGTTGACCAAGCGGCATCCGCTGCCGGCGAAGGAGGCTGGACCATGAATCGATGGCACGTCTATGAATGGCTTAAAGAGTCGTACATGTTCTCCGGCGTCGTCCCGACAATTCACGCTGTTCGCGCCCACTTCTTCGGTCAGATCGATCGAGAGGAATTGCTCGAGGGCATCATGGAGTTCCAACTTACAACAGGAGTGCAAATGCCGGCAGAAAGGGGTGAACAGCATGTCGGAAACGTTCAACTTTAGTATTCGGAACAAAAAAGAATCCAACGATCCGCCATATGAGGTCGATATCGATCAAAGCATCCTAGAGCTGCGAAACGTGTACCACTCGATGACGGATGTGGAATTCACGAGGATGTATCAGAAGCGCTACAGGGTGCCCGCAAGCCGCATTAGTACGGTGCTCCATGTAAAGGATGAGGTGCTTAAGGTGCGCCCAGATTATCCGTATTTGTCGCAGGCTGAGTTTGTGGACATGTTTAGCAAGCAGCAGCGCATTAAGCCGGCATTGGTTCGTACGGTACTTGAGATATGTGGGAAGGGGTGAGGTCTTATGGGTGATACAAAAATTGAATGGGCCACAAAGACATGGAACCCACTGAGAGGCTGCAGCAAGGTTTCCGAGGGCTGCCGTAACTGCTATGCCATCCGGCAGGCGCATCGCTTCGCTGGAAAGGGACAGCCATATGAAGGATTGACTCAATCGGGTTCGGCAGGACCTAACTGGACGGGAAAGATTACGCTTGTTCCAGACATGTTGATGGAGCCGCTGAAATGGCGCAAGCCGCAGCGCATATTCGTTAATAGCATGAGCGATCTGTTCCATCCGGAGGTACCGGACGACTTTATTGATCAAGTATTTGCAGTAATGGCACTCTGTCCGCAGCATACGTTTAAGGTGCTGACTAAGCGGCCGGAGAGGATGCGAAAGTATCTCCACGAACGACGAGAAAATATTTGCGAATCACTGGCGTTCCATTATCCCGGAGATACACCGGAGGCCATAGAAAGGCTTGGCGGCCGCTGGATTCCTCCACAGTACGGCGAGTTTGGCCGCATTGAACTGCAAGGATATTTTGACGGTGTGGACATACCGTGGCCACTCCCGAATGTTTGGCTCGGTGTCAGCGTAGAGAACCAGGAGGCGGCGGACGAGAGAATCCCGTTATTGGTTCAAACACCGGCTGCTTTACGGTTCTTGAGTTGCGAGCCGCTGCTGGGGCCAGTCGATCTGTGGATATGGCATAAGTTCAAACCGGGAGATCCGGTTTTCGGGTGGGAAAATCAATGTTCCGTCGGCACTCCGGACGGAATGCGTCACTGTGGGTATGAGCCGCAACATCACACGGTCGGCATTGACTGGGTCATCGTAGGCGGAGAGAGCGGCCCCGGAGCTCGCCCGATGCACCCGGAGTGGGCAAGAAGCCTGCGGGATCAGTGTCAGGAAGCGCACGTGCCGTTCTACTTCAAACAGTGGGGAGAATGGCGAGAAGCTATTCCCGACGTTCCGTTTTACGGAAACCTTAAAACAACAATAGTAAGAGGTCAATCAATGAATGTCGGTTTATTCAAATTTGGTAAGAAGGAAGCTGGCCGCCTACTGGATGGCAGAACATGGGACGAGTTCCCGGAAACGGAGATGAGCAAATGTTAACACTTTCTGATCTGTATGAAAAACAAAAAGAACTTGATGCTCGCATTATCAAAGAAAAGGGGCTGGAAGGTGTCGATCTGCTGCCGAATACGGTGCTGGCTCTGCAGGTGGAGATTGCGGAGCTCGCGAACGAGTGGCGCGGATTTAAACACTGGAGCAATAACCGGGAGCCTCGGCGGGAAGTGAAGTGTCATGCCTGCCGTGGCAGAGGTTATTTTGAATTCGGTGCAGATGCAGATAAAGAACATTGCATGTATTGCGAGGGTTCAGGCGTTCAAGAGAAAGATCCACTGCTTGAAGAATACGTCGATTGTCTGCATTTTTTTCTAAGTATCGCCCGGCAGCTTGATTTGCCGGAGGATGATCTATATATCACTGACGACATGGTGGAGGGCGAAACTGTGGTTTTGTTCACCGAACTTCTTCACAACGTCGGTATGATCAATGGGTATTTATTCTTGTATCACAAGCCCGAAAACGTCAGGGCGCATCAGCGCGAGCATTTCCGTGGAGCACTTGCTTGTTTCTACGGGCTTGGAGAACAACGACTCGGCTTTACCTTTGAACAAATCGTCGAAGCTTACATGGCCAAGAACGCCGTGAATCACGCACGTCAGTCCAACGGCTACTAAGGCGGTGCAGATCATGAGCAAAAGAGTGATCCCGGCCGAAGAGGTGCTGCGTGTCATCGACGATTTTGAAGCGAAGGCAGAAACAGAAAAGAAGATTCTACAAGCGTACGAAAAAGCCGGCGGATTTATCCGGCACCAGATGAAGCATAAAGCTGCAACCGAAGCTTACGAATATGCGGTGAAGGAGTTGAAAAAGCTGCTATGAGGTTTGTTGGCATCGATCCAGCTACAAAAACAGGCTTCTGCGCCTTAGATGAGCGCGGTAACGTTCTGGTGGAGAAAGAACTGATCGGGGAAGGTAAAAAGGAGCCCGGTGGCATATCGATTGAGCAGTTGGTGTCGCTTGAGGATTCGCTATACAAGCACCTGAAGCCGGGGGATGAAATTGTAATCGAACAGCCGGCTATGGGTACTCAGAAGGGCGTCACGACGGGCATGGTTCACGGCGGCTTGCGGACGATGATCAGGCGAAAGGACTTGGCTTTTAACGAGTGTAACCCGACCTGGACGAAGAAATACGTCGGGGTAACCGGGTGGGTAGGCGAGCCGGGAAACAAGCGGCGCCTGCAGGATAAAGAGAAGAAAGCTGCGGTGAAGGCAGCAGTGCTTGAGCTTTTCGGTTACACGCACAAAAGCGACAACGTAGTGGATGCCTACATAATCGCCCGAATCGCACTGAACCTGTGCCGCTGCCGGGAGTTTATGCCGCTGCTGGACACGCTTCCGTATCAGTTGGAAGTTGTGCAGGACATTTTAAACCCTAAAAAATAAAGGCTACTCGGATCAGTGTGTCTATATTTTCAAAACAACTTTAATTAATGCTGTGAATTAGACTGAAAATGCGACAGAAAGGGTGAGTGAATTTGAAACGAATTATAGACGGAAAAATCTATGACACCGACAAGTCCGAGCTGGTCGTAAAGTTCAAAAGAATCGTTACTGTAACAAGTATTTTGGTTGGTGAACTTGAGGACTGGGTTGAGTGCGAATTATACAGGACCACGAAAGGTGCGTGGTTTGAAGTTGTGGGAACCAATACGAGAGTACCACAAATGAATGCAATAACGCCTGAACGAGCGAAAAGCATCATCAAGGTTGATCCTGTTAAGTTTTGCGAGATGTACCCAGGAGAAGTTGAAGAAGCATAGTATCGTAGTTCGAACAACCGACTGATTATGCGAAATAAAGGAGTTGAGCAACACTTGGATAAAGATTGTTTCGTGAAAATAAAATCTGATTTGGTGAAAGCTGAATTTATGGGAGTTTTTCAATATTCACGCGTTCTAGAACCTTCTCCAATGATAGGCGGGCATTCGGGTGGAGTGATCGCTTACCCGATAGCGCTAGTAAAGCTAAATGGGAAATTACAAGAGGTAAAAACTTCGGATATAACTTTCCAAAGGTGAATTATGTCGCACTACGAACAAAATGCTCAAAAATCTTCTGGAAATCGAAACGAATGATGATTTTCATCATGAAATCCGAATACCAAAAATAAATTAAAGGATGCGTGATCAAATATGACAAATACCATTTTAACAACCGCCTCAATGAAGAAAATTACAAGCAGCAAGGGTACTGAAATCGTACTGGTCATCCCGTCAAACGTAAGCTTGGATTCTTTAAAGGCATTGAAAGCGCGGGACGAATTTTTCATTGCTCTTGGAACATCCCAAGCAGAGGTTACAGATTATTTCGAAGAGCCTCGCAAAGGATTATTGGTTAAAACGGATGCTTCCGGGATCGTGGAGTCGGTTTCAGGTGCGGCGGAAGATGAAGAGGGTCAGATGGACATTGATCAGGTTGAAGGTACAGATGCGGACGAAGAGGTCGTAGATCAGGCGGATGACGGCGAAGAGGATGAAGAGGCCAATGCTCCAGAAGATGAACAAAATGATGAGGTCAGCGAATCAGACGATCTTGCCGAGGAAACCGAAGAACAACATGAAGAATCAGACGATACGCCGAAGATGCCGGACGATGAAGACTTGCCTTATTGATCCTAGCTTGCTTTCCCATGCCCATAAGGTAACGAAAATTAACAATGACGTAAATAAACGTTACGTAGGGGCGGAGAAATCCGCTCCCCAATGAATTATCACCCCCGGAACATCCTGGGGGATGTAGGGGGTGGAGGAAATAGCAGCTGAAAAAAAATCGGAGGCACAGCTGGTCATGGCCGAGCAGCTGGAATTATTTCCTTCGATTACGGAGCAAGACGTCGAGCGAGCACTGTTCCTTCTCGATAAGTATGTGTACATGAAGATGTTTGTTAAAGATTTTGAGGAGTATGAAGACGATCTGTACCAAACAGACATCGAGGGTGAAACGGCCCGACGCTTATCGGAACAAGACACATATGCGGACAAAACCTCCAACGCAGTGATCTATCACCAAAAGCGCAAATGGATCTATAACGAGTACAAAATCGCAGTAACAAGCATTGATCGTGCTCATCGGTTGATAAGGGATGAAGAATCAGTCAAGGCCGTACATTATCGCTATATCGAAGGCCATAAGTTCATGATCGCTTTGAAATTCACTTTTATGAGCAAGTCGACGTTTCAAAGAAAGCTGAATGCAGGCGTAGCTGCGATAACCGATACGCTGAAGCTAATGGGCGTGCTCTCACGTGATTGGAAGTATTAATGGGGGCTCTCCGGGGCCCCTGCTTATACCATGGGAAAGGCAGGTTGTTTCTATGGGCAAGAACAGGCAGCAGAAGCTTCTGGAGCGTAAGAAGCGGCAGCGTATGGAGGAACGGAAAGCTAAGAAGCGGATGGATGCTGTGGATTTCGTCGTGACATTTGTTTATGACAAGCTGTTTGAAACAGTGCTGCTTCCCTTTATCCAGAAAGAATTCAAGTTCGACGATGCAAAGCTTCAGCTCTATCTGCAGAAGTTGGCAGAGCACGAAATGTACAACGAAATGTACCGGACCAGCGAGCCGGTAGACGTAGAAAAGGTAAAGAAGTGGCGCCCGAACGATAAGGGGTACCGGATGATCGTGGAGTACACGGTTGAGAAGGCCCGGGAAACCCTCTGGTTCATCGGGTACACGCCGAAGCAGTTGGAAAAGAAGTTTGATGCCAAGCTGCCGCCGTTCCCGGAGTGGGATGAGCTGTTTGAGGAGGAGATGAAGCCGATTGAAAGAAACGGACCTGTTCCCGCCGCTAAAGCAATGGCTTGAAGAACGTGGATACGATGTTTTCGCAGAAGTCGAATCCAGATATACCGGAGGCCGGGCTGATATTGTGGCCGTATCCGGACCCGCGGTAACCGTGGTGGAAATGAAACTCACGCTTTCGCTTGATTTGATCGCCCAAGCGGTACGCTGGAAGCCGTTTGCGAATTACGTCTATGTTGCAGTGCCGCAGAGCCGTCACAGAAAGATGCACGGATACGCAAACATTTTCTTGCAGCGGGAAGGGATTGGTTTGCTAGAAGTAAGGGATTGTGGCCGTTTCTCAGAAGTCGGAGCACGGAGCCGAGCGCGATTCAACCGCCGTGTAAATGACCACATACGCAATTCGCTTGTTCCGCAACATAAAGAACTACCAGGCGGGCATGCCGGCGGTGGGTACGTTACGCCTTACAAGATTACGATCGATCGGGTGAAGGATTTTCTTAACTCATGGGCGGTTCGGACTAACAAAAATGATCGATGGGTGACGATCAAAGAGATTTTGGACCACTGCGAAACGCATTACGCGGTTCCTAAGCCCAGCTTATCAAAAGCGTTACGGGAATTTGAACATGAGTGGTGCGAGACAAAGATAGAAGGCGGTCGGCTGCATTTCCGTATGAAAGAGGTGTCGATGTGATGAGCCATTTAAACATGACGGACTTCATCATTATCAGCTTGGCCGCGTATCGCCTCACCCACCTGCTGGTGTTCGATAAAATCACCGAACCAGTTCGTGGCCTGTTCGTGAAAAGGTTCCTTCACATCGATGGAGATGAAAAGGTTGTTGGGTTCTACTCTTTGCAGGGAGGGGCGGCGCGGCGATTTATCGGCAAAGTGCTTATCTGTCACTGGTGCACCGGTATATGGGCATCAGCGGTGCTCGTAACGGGTGTATGGCTGGCATACGGCGTTGTGATGTGGGTTTGCTTGGCATTAGCTGCGGCAGCAGTGCTGAGCTTGATTGAAACGGCTTGGATGAAGTTTGTCGGGTATCCGGAGCTAGTTGAAAAAGAGGAGGAATCGAAATGAAAGTATTCATCGATGCTGTGTTCAAAGACGAATCTGAAAAATGGCTCCGTTTCCTCCTCTCCGAACTGGAACGTGTTTCAGAAATCAGTCAGGAATTGAACAACGAAATGTTTGGACTCAACATGATGCTGGAAAGCGAACGTGAGGAAAACCAAAGACTGAACGGAAATCGACTGTTTTTGATCGAAGAAAACCGGAAGCTGCGGGAGGAACGGGACTATTGGAAAGGATACGGTGAAGAAGGAATTGAGCGGGAAAAGGAATTGCTTGGGCGACTCCAATCCGCACATCAAGAAATCGATCGGTTAAAGAAGGCGCTGGAAGCCGTGAAGGAAGTCTGCAAAAACTCAGAAGCTTATACCGATGGGGCAAAGGCCTACTTTATAGCGCATAAGGCGCTGGAGGTGTACAGAGGCAAAGATGAGGGAATCAGTCAATTTTGAGCACTATATTACACCGACTGAATATGAGCAAGCGGCCAATAATGGCGTATCTGCTAAGACCTTAAATCAACGTATTCGGATGTATGGTTGGAGCAAGCAAAGAGCGATCAATACTCCTATCAGAAAAAGCAACAATGAATACCTCGAACTAGCTCGGTCGAATGGGATAAGTGAAGCAACCTTTAATAAGCGCGTTTCAAAATTGAAATGGTCGAAGGAAGAAGCAGCAACAATTCCTATTCAAAAGGCGGGAAGCGAATGGAAAATAATAGCGGAATTGAACGGAATATCTGCGAACACTTTCTATCAAAGGATCAACAGGTACGGATGGGAAGCCTCAAAGGCCGCGACATTTCCAAGTGTTCCCCACGGAAAACGAAAAATGGCGGCCAAAGGGAGAAACATTTAAGAATTGACCCGTATTTTCAAGACGTTCCTTGGGAGATCATTTGCGACGATAAAGGCCGCGTGATCGGCGAGGTCTTCACGATCCCCCTGCTGCGGAAGCAGCCAAAGAATAATGGGAAGAAGAAAAAAGCGAAGGTGGCTCGTAAATGCTCACGCCCACGTACATCGCATTAGGTAGGCGCAAGGTCTGCCAATGTAAAGAGAAATGCGCTACCGGGATCGAGTACCGTGATGTCTCTGGAGAGGTAGAAATCACACTTTGCGCAAATGCGGCGCGGCAGCTGGCTATCGATACTATTGATGCCTTGATTAAAACGCCGTCCTTACCCCCACTGATCAAGAAGCTCAAGACATGGTCCCAGGAAGAGGAGGCGACGATAGTCAGGATGCTCAAAGACAAGTGCTCTCAGGGACAGATCGGATTGGAGCTAGGCCGCACTACATCAGTTGTCAGGAAGAAGATTGCTCATATGAGGAAGCAAGGGAAGCTGCAAGTATCTGAATGAAGGCGACATTTTAAGACTACCGGGTTATTACTACATCGGCAGAGTAATTAATGTAATCGAGCGCGAACCGATAAACGAAGATTGAATAGGTCATGAAAAATTAACTTCAAAAATACAATAAGACTACTCACAACATTGGAGGGGGTTGCATGGGTTGTAACGAATACGACGGAATTGAAAAGAAAGTCGCCTTATGGATCGAAGGAAAGAACAGCAGAATCGGAATCATACTACCTGAAAAAAGCACCACTGCAGAAGACATGACTGATTTGCATCGAACGATCGCCGAGATCGCCATAAGAACGGAGCAGAGGAAGCATAAGAAAGATGAGAACCCGCCAGAAAATAATGAAGCCGCTACATCTGCGTAGCGGCTTTTTCTTTATTCACTTTCGGATACTTTCCGTTCCTCTGGATCTAAAGGAAACCGTATTTCAATTTCCGTCTGATTACCCAACAACTGAAGACAGTGACTTCCATAGGATTCTGAATACCGATGCTGCGTATCTCCATGTTTCCAATCCGTCCCTTCCGCTACTGACGAAAGAAACCTTACTGCAGCTTCTTTAGAAACGTGAGGGTTTATACTGGGGATGAACGTGTACTTCGATACTTCTACCTTGGCTTGTATATTCACACCTGCGTCTACCCCATAAAGGTCTCGAATGAGCGAACGAATTGAAAATATTGCGCGAGTAACATTACTGTGCTTTTTTGTTGGCTTAGGTATGGAAGTTGGGCGCCGTACCTTTTCGCCATCTGTCTTATAAATCGTAACCTCTAATCCCTTATTTATTCCTAGTCCTGATACACAAAAAAACGTCAATGTACGATTCCCGTCTTTGCCAATGTAGGCGTTAGGGACTGATCTAACTTCGGTTTTCCATCCTTCAGCTCCGTTTGTCATATCTTTTATCGCCAATGTTGCAAGTCTGGGTGTTGAAGGCCAGCCGTGAATGTTTATTTTTATATCTACGTCAATCCCATGCTCTTCCTTGATTATTTCTCTAAGAGTAACGAGCGCTCCAGCTACCGATCCGACCGAAGGAGTTTGGACCTTGGTTTTGCGATTTGCATTCAACATACTCATGTATAAACAGCCTCCCTTAACTCATATAGTTTTAGTGTTAACAGTATATAACTAATGAGCTCATCGTTGCCCATACGAATGAATCCGAGTATAAGTCGTTCATCTCCAACAAAAAGAACGAAGCGCTGCAGTCGCGGATGATCGTGATGCCGATTCCTTACAATCTGAAGGTATCGGAGGAGGAGAAGATTTATGGCAAGCTGATTAAGCAAAGCGACATGAAGCATATTCACATCGCGCCCCATTCCTTCCGCGCGGCGGCGATCTTCTCCATTCTCACCCGCCTTAAGGAATCCAAAAAGCAGGGCATGGATCTCGTAAAAAAGATGCGGATGTACGACGGCGAGGAGGTAGAGGGCTACAAGGATGCGGATCTTAAGGAGATGCAGAACGAATATTTGGAAGAAGGCATGACCGGCATCGATCCGCGCTACGTCATCAACCGGATATCCAGTGCGCTGATCCGTCATGATCTGGAGTTTATCAATGCGCTGGATGTGCTTCGTGCGCTGAAGGATGGGCTCGACCAGCATCCTTCCATTACGAAGGAGGAGCGGGAGAGGTACCTTAACTTTATCTCGATCGCACGCAAGGAATACGACGAGCTGGCTAAAAAAGAGGTGCAGAAGGCGTTCGTTTACTCCTTCGACGAGTCGGCCAAAACGCTGTTCAACAACTATCTGGACAACATAGAAGCGTATTGCAATTGGACGAAAATCAAGGACCCGCTAACCGGAGAAGAGATGGATCCCGACGAAAGGCTGATGCGTTCCATTGAAGAGCAGATCGGGATTTCGGAGAATGCGAAAAAAGCGTTCCGGGAGGAAATTTTGATCCGTATGTCTTCCTACTCGCGCAAAGGCAAACGGTTTGATTACAGCAGTCACGAGCGTCTGCGCGAGGCGATTGAAAAGAAGCTGTTTACCGACCTGAAGGATATCGTCAAAATTACGACATCTACGAAAACACCGGATGAGAACCAGTTAAAGCGCATCAATGAAGTGATTAAGCGTCTGGTGGAAGAGCACGGCTATACGACAGCCTCGGCCAACGAGCTGCTGCGCTATGTCGGCAGCCTGCTGAACCGTTAAACAAACCAAACAGCCTCCCGTTTCCGATCGGACCCGGGAGGCTGTTTAGGCATGTAAAGCTCAGTTGAATGAGCTTGTTTTAGGCTCGGACTCTTCCCCTGGAAGAAGGGCCGCTTGGAGGGCAGGCATGAAAATTTCCACCGTCGTTCCTTTACCTAGCTCGCTGGTTATTTTCATTTTGCCCGCATGATTTTCAATGATCTTGAAGGTGACCATAAGGCCGAGTCCCGTACCTTTTTCCTTGGTAGTGTAGAACGGCTCTCCTAATCGCGCGATCCGATCCTGTGGGATGCCGCAGCCTTGATCTGTAAACCGGATAAGAAGCTTTCCGTCATCGGTCATGGTCAAATCGATGTGAATTTCTCCGCCTTCTGACATCGAATCAATGGAGTTGTTCAATATATTGATAAATACTTGCTTGATTTGATTTTCATCACAGTTGATTTTTGGAAGGTCCGGATCGGCATGAACCATAATCTCTACGTTATGTATGATGGCTTGAGAGCTGAGCAGCAGGATCGTACTTTGAAGGATGGTTTCCGGATCTTTGGGTTGAAACTGAACCGATTGAGGCTTGGCAATAACCAAAAATTCGCTGACGATAAAATTGATTCGGTCGAGTTCCTCCAGCATAATGCTGAAATAGTGATCGTAGCCGCTGACTTTGGTTTGCATCAGCTGCACAAAGCCTTTAAGTGAAGTGAGCGGGTTGCGTATCTCATGGGCCACGCCTGCGGCCAATTGACCGACAACGGATAGCTTCTCGGAGCGGATAATCATCTCTTCCGCGCGTTTGCGCTCGCTGATGTCTTGTCCGATCATATAGACCCCTGCAATTTGCTTGCCTACGAAGATAGGGAAATTCAAGACGCTGAGCTCGATCGGCTTCCCGTCCTTGCTGTGGAACGAAATCTCATAATGCGGAGTGGAGCCGTTGAGCGTTTCCTTGAAATATTGTTCCCACCGGGCAGCGTGATCCTGAGGAATGAATGGATGGATTGCCTTTTGCAGCAGCTCCTTCTCCGTATATCCGGAAACCTCGTGCATGGCTGGATTGACGCTGGTGATCAAGCCGTTCAAATTGAAAGAGATGATAGGATCGGGGTTATGCTCGAACAACGATTTATATCGCAATTCGCTTTCCTCTAGAGAAATTTCCGCCTTTTTCTTATCATAAAGCGCTTTGATCATGGCATAGGAACGGGCAAACCGGTGATCTTCCTCCTGAGCGAGAATCGTTTCAAAGATATCGTCTTCTTCGTTGCTTTGAGTCATGCCGCGATCAAGCTCTTTCATCTTGAGGATCAGGCTCATGATGTTGGTGATGTGATTTCCGTGAATCCATGCAGCCGAAGCGGTCTTGTAACGATTGGTATTGTCGGAGCGCAGGGTGACGCTTCCCTTGCGGGGCAGATATTCACTTACATGGTTCATATTCACCAGATTCATCTGGTCAATTAAACGAAACCCGTCCTCGTAAAGCAGTTCTTCAAATGCTTCCAGTGAAGCGGCCCAGTAATAGGTATCGGATATCGTATGAATAATAATTTCTTTATTCCGAATGCACTCAATCTTCACAATGTCATCGGAAGAGATGAGGCTGATGTCAGAGCTTTTTTTGTTGCGTATGACTGGAATTTTTTGCATGGTTTGAAATCACCTACCTGTCGCATACGGTACATTATATCATGGATGCTTGGATAGAAACAAAGCACGATATAAGGATATAAGGCAAGATATTGTTGCTATTACCATGGCCTTTGAAAGATACTCTATTATATCGCTTCCTAAAATAGTAAGTAAATAAGCAATAGAAGCAATGATGAAATTTGTAAATTTAAAGCAGTGAATTGGCGTAAGGTCATTTTGCTCTCACGGTTAAATTATAGTTATAAACAATAGAATTAATTGAACTTATATATTGGATTAATAAGCAGCGATCCTGGATAATGAGAACCAAAGGAGCTGATAACATGAAGGAGAATGAAACGCAGCAGCGGTGGGACGCTGAACATTATGACCGGCGGATCGGGTTTGTGTCCCGGTTAGGTCAGAGCCTGGTCGGTCTGCTCGAGCCGAAGCCGGGGGAACGCATACTGGATTTGGGCTGCGGGACGGGTGACCTGACACATCAGATCAGCCTGAGCGGTGCCGTCGTTACCGGTTTGGACCGTTCGAAGGAGATGATCGTTAAAGCGAAGGGAAAATATCCGGGGCTGCGCTTTGAAGAAGCGGACGGGGAGACGTTCCGCTTGAAGGAAAGTGATGTTCCGTACGATGCCGTATTTTCCAATGCGGCGCTGCACTGGATGCTTCAGCCGGAGAAAGCGGCTGAATCGGTGTGGCTGTCTCTGCGGCCGGGAGGGCGGTTTGCTGCCGAGTTCGGCGGCTTCGGGAATGTAGGCGCCATCGTTCAAGCCTTAACCGCAGCCATAGGGAGCTGTGGCATTCCGGTTGAGAAACGGTACCCTTGGTATTTTCCCGGCATCGGCGAGTACGCCTCTCTATTGGAAAAGCAGGGGTTTGACGTTGGCTATGCGGAGCTGTACGACCGTCCTACGCCGCTCGATGACGGAGAACGGGGACTGCGCCATTGGTTTGCTGCTTTCGCGGGCACTTTTTTTGCCGGATTATCCGAAGCGGAGAAAGAAGAAGTCTGCCTCCGGTGCGAAGCCGTCTTGAGGCCGAAGCTGTTTGACGGGAAGCAATGGATAGCGGATTACCGCAGAATTCGCATCAAGGCCGTTAAACCATTCGGATAGGCTGGCTCATCGGGGCCGGCAGGGCAATCGCGATAGTGCGATGCTCTAACAAACCTACCTTCTTCTCGATGCGGGACAGTTTTTGCTCAAGCCGGTCAAAGCTGCTGTGTATATGGGAATAGCGTCTTTCGATCGACTCCATCTCTTTTATAATTGATTGCAGTTCGTTATCCATCCGGGTATGCCCCTTTCCATCGTAATTATGCTCAAAGGGTTCGGGTTCGTCCCTCCTTTTCGGTCCGTTGCAGGGGGGAAGGAAATCCTGGAACGCTTCCGCTTGTTTGCAGACTTGATTTCGGTCACAATAGTATCATGTCTTTATACTATGAAAGGATTCGGGATCTGCAATCATGAACAAAAGGCTGGTTGAATTTACCAAGCATTGGAAGCTGATTCTCGGGCTGGCGCTTCCTTCTATCGTCTCTTTCGCATCCGGTACGCTCACAAGTACGATTAATTTAATCATGGTGGGTCCGATGGGCGCATTGGTCATTGCGATTGTCGGCGTTTCGAATATCATTGCATACAATGCCTGGGCGCTCTGCTCCGGATTTGGCTATTCGGTCAATTATTTAGTGGCGCAAAACTACGGAGCCGGGCAGATGGAGCGGGCGGTGAGGAGAACGTATATCGCTCTTTACGTCGGCACGGCTGTAGCGCTGCTTGTCGTGATGACGGGCTGGCTGCTGCCGGCATTGATCCTGAAGCTGATGGGCGGCTCCGCGGAGCTTGTCGCGGCCGGGTCCGACTATTTGAAATACCGGATGTTTGCCATCGCCTGCTTTACCATCAGCTTCGTGTTCCACGGCTTTTTCCGCGGCATCGGGGATACTCGGACGCCGATGCTCATGACAATTACAGCCAACGTGGCTATGATCTTTTTTACTTACACATTGACTTACGGCAATCTGGGCTTTCCCGAGCTGGGATTGTCGGGAGCGGGTATTGCGGTGTTGATCGGTGAAGCACTCGGTCTCATCGGCAGTGCGTATGTATACTTCTTTCGTCTTCATCGCCGCTATGGCACCCGCCGCCGAATAGCCGTAGATTCGTCGGAGTTCCGCCTGATTACAGGCGAAAGCGCGAAGCTTGGCGTGCAGGAGCTCGCCATGAGCGGAGCTATGTTTATATTTACGATGTTTGTCACAAGCTTGGGGACGGAGGCTTTAGCCGCCAATGAGATCGCCCTTAACGTGATGGCCTTGGGATATATGCCGGCCTTTGCCTTCGGTGCGACCGCGACTATTCTGGTAGGACAGGAAATCGGCCGCGGCAAGCCTTACCTCGCCAGGCGGCTTGGCACGGATGTCGCCGTGCTTGGCAGTCTGTTTCTGCTCTTATTGGGAGTTGTGGAATTTGTTTTTCCCGAGCCGGCGGCTCGTCTGTATTCGAGTGAGCCGGCCGTTTACACGCTTGCCGGCAAGCTGATTATGATTTCGGCATTCCTGCAGCTGTTTGACGGTCTGCTTAATGTGTATTCCGGGGCCTTGCGCGGGTTGGGCGATACTTCGTTTCTCGTCCGCGTCTCGCTCGCTCTCAACTGGCTGGTGTTTATCCCGTTGGCGTATGCATTAACGTTTATGGCAGGGCTTGGAAGCACAGGGGCGTGGATTTCTCTTTACCTGTTTCTGGGCTTGTTTGCCATCGTGGTATGCATACGTTTCTATCGTACGGATTGGAACGCTGCGCGTTTAAAGTGAAGGCTGCTGTTCCTCCTGAGCCCTCGCAAGCATGGGTTTACTTTGACCTTGCTGCGGGGGCTTTGTTTTGCTATAGAGAGGAAGGATTTTGGACGAATTAAGCGAATTAACAGTTAACCCTATTGTTACATATTAAGAACGGCAGCTGGAAATCTTTTAGACTGCACAAAAAGGGCTTTCTTTACTACGAGGCGGGCTTGAATTCGGTCTGAATCACGCCGAATGCGTCATCAGTCCCGGGAAAGAGAAATGAAGGGCATGTTCAGCGAAAGTATGTTTCCCCGATTAACCGCGTTCTTCTTAATGCTGCTTATTCTAGTCATGGTTCTCTTCTCGGAGGGAAGCCGGCTCATCTCCTCCATCTCTCAAGACACCGTTGCCAAACAAGGTCTCCTGGATTTGCAAAGCTGGGATTGGAAGGATGAAGCTGTGTCCCTGAACGGAGAGTGGGAATTTTATTGGAACCGGCTGCTCCCTCCTGAAGCGTTTGCGGGAAATTCAGAGCCGCAAGCCCTGCAGTATTTTTCGCTTCCCGGCGCTTGGAATCATATGATGATGGGAGACCGGCTGCTCTCGAGCGAAGGCACGGTCACATATAGGCTCAGGGTCCTTCTGCCGGAGCTGACGGATGACAAGCTTATGCTTTGGATTCCGAGGATCAATACCTCTTACAGGCTGTGGGCGAACGGACAAGAAGTTGCGGCGGCGGGTATCGTCGGGTCATCGAAGCAGAATTCCAAGCCTCAGTATATCACGCAAATCGCTGTAGCGAACGTACGGGATTCCCAATTGGATCTGGTGCTTCAAGTCTCTAATTTTTTCCATCAAAGAGGCGGAGTTCTTAAACCGATGAAATTAGGAACGATCGAGACGGTCACTCGCTCCAAAGAGCTGTGCGTCGGATTCGATACGCTGCTGATCGGCAGTCTGCTGATTATGGGGCTTTATCATATGGGAGTGTTTGCCGTAAGAAGCCGAGAGCAGTCGATGCTGTACTTCGGGTTGTTCTGCCTGATGGTCAGCTTACGGGCGGCATTGCTCGGAGAAACGGTCTTGACCAAAGTATTTCCCGATTTCAATTGGCTGCTTATGCTGAAATTGGAGTACTTGACCGTTTCCTTGGGCGTACCTTTATTCGTGCTATTTTTCTCGAAGCTGTACCCGTGCGAAAGCTCCCGGAAGGCCGATTTCGTGTTATGCGCATCCATGCTGATCTATTCTTTATTTGTCGCTGTCACACCCGCGACGGTATTCACTCCCATGCTGATCGTATTGCAATTGTTTGTCGCCGCTTGCATTGTTTATTTCATGAGCCTCATTACGCTCGCTTTCATGCATAAGCGGGAAGGCAGCGGCATTGTTCTTGCAGCGTGCTCCATTTTTTCCTTGACGATTGTCAATGACATGCTCTACGCGCATGAGCTTGTACGTACGACAGACCAAATGTCCGGATACGGCCTGCTCATCTTCGTTTTTTCCCAATCGCTGCTGTTGTCGATCAAGCTGTCCCGGGCATATAAGAACGAGGAAAGGCTCTCGGCCGCACTCACCGATTTGAACAACGGACTGCATGATATTATCAAATCACGCACCTTCGCTCTTGAACAAGCGAATGAAGCGTTAAAACGGAAAAATGAAGAGCTCTCCCGTTTGGAGAATTCCCGGAGTCATTTGCTCAGCAATGTATCACACGATCTTGGAACGCCGCTGACTACCATTCAAGGCTATTTGGAAGCGATTATGGATGGCATAGTGGATACGGAAGAGCAGAAAAACCATTATCTTCACATTATCCACAGCAAGGTGATCGGGATGGACAGGCTGATTGAGGACTTGTTTCACCTCTCCCAATTGGAAGCAAGACAGGCCGTCTTTAAAATGCAGAGGATGCGGACGCATCTTTTGATGAAACGGCTTTATACAAGATATGAACTGGATGTCAGAAAAGCAGGGCTTCATTATTCGTTTGATATGAAAGGGGAAGCTGTTGAACAGGGGAAGTTCTCTACGGTTGAGGTAGATGTGGAGCGGCTGCATCAGGTGTTCGGGAATTTGATCCATAATGCCATAAAGTTTACGCCTGAAGGCGGCTCGATCGGGGTGGAGCTGGTCGATGACGGACAAGACATGCTGTGCCGAATCCGTGACAGCGGCAGCGGAATCCATCCGGAAGACTTACCCTATGTGTTCGACCGGTTCTACACCAACAATAAATCGCGCAATGCCAAGAACGGAGGTACAGGGCTCGGATTATCGATTGCTAAAGAAATCGTGGAGGTTCACGGCGGACGGATCTGGGTAGAGAGATCAGATCATCAGAAGGGTGCGGCCATCTGCTTTTCCATACCTTTGGCCCAAACGCAGGAGTAACAGCCGGTCCTTCGACTTACGCCAATATCGATTCAGAGGCATTTTGAAAACATGGACTGGGGGGCAATAAGGAATGACAGTTCAAACCATCATGGTCGTTGAAGATGACATCGAGATCAGGAACGTCATCCGATTGTATTTGGAGAAAAACAACTATCGCGTGGTTTGCACGGAAAATGGAGAGAGTGCGCTCTTTTTGGCCGCAGAAGAGAAGCCGGATCTCATTATTCTTGACGTGCTGCTTCCTGACCGAAGCGGGTTTGAGGTGTGCGGTGAAATTCGGAATATCTCAAGTATGCCGATCTTGTTTTTGAGCTGCAAGAAGGACGATGCGGACAAAATTAAGGGGCTGGACGCAGGGGGCGACGATTACATTACAAAGCCCTTCAGCCCCAATGAACTGGTTGCCCGGGTACGGGCCAACCTGCGCAGACCGCATATGGCATCCGAAGGCCCGGAGCAGCGCAAGCCCTCCCAGCTGCATATCGGATCGCTCCACATCGACATCCACAGCCGTGTGGTGAAGGTGGATGGGCAGGAGGTGGCTTTATCGCGCAAGGAATTTGATCTGCTGTGCTTTCTGGCCTGCCGTCCGGAGCAGGCGTTGAGTCATGAGTATTTGTTTCGGGAAATATGGGAGCAGGAATGCTTTAACGATACCCGGACGATTATAGTACATGTGAGCAATCTCCGCAAAAAGATTGAGCCGGATCCTTCCAACCCCCAGTACATCATTAATGTGCATGGGGTAGGCTATAAGTTTGTCAAGGTGGCTCGCGAGCTTCAGCGTGACGTTTAACAATCGGATTCCAGCCGGCAGCACAGATGCCGGCCGGTTATGATATACTGTGGGGACAGGGCTGAACCAAGAGCTTTCGGCTCATAGGAAGAAGGAGGATCAAACGGGATGAACATCGATATCGTTAAATCCGACATGACGTACAGCAAAGAGGACGGGTATGTCGGGCATGTACAATTTACGTGTGAGGGGCATCAGGCTCCATATGAAATTACTTTTCACAGCAAGAAAGCCAAAGACTGGATGTACAGCTTGAATTTTGCCAATGTTTCGGGTCCCGAAGAGGAGATTCTTTCGCTGGAGGAAATCCTTGAGGAAGACGACGAGCTGTTCGATCAGCTGGTGGAAGAAGCCATGGGAAAGCTCGAATCCAACCCGAGCTGACCCTATAGCGTCGAAGTGATCCGGAAAATAAACGCCTATGAACTGCAAAAATCAACAACGCCTGCTGGTTCTGAAACCACCTGAAGACGTGATGGCTATAGCGCCTGAGGCAGCGAAACAGGGTGAGCCGGGCGGGCTGAGGTGGCTCGCATACCCCAAGAAAACGGCGAAGAAAATACAAGGCGGATATTTCAAGGGATGAGGGCTGGCAGCCGATTACAGATCTAGGCTTCGATGGCGTGCGCCTGATTGCGATTGACGGCCGATTGGTCGGCCATGCGTTTCCGTGGCGTGAAATCACATTTGATCATTGGAATAGAAAAATGACCATTTTCTGAGGAAGATGGTCATTTTGTGTTACCTGTTTATTTCCTAATGTTTAGAAACTCTTTTAAGCATAAAAAAGCTGCAGCGTACTGAAAAATTCGAAACGGCTGGAACTTCCTCATCTTCCGATTGGCATGAACTTGCAACATATGGAAACGTTGGCTCGTTTTGATATTGAGTTGTTTATGTTAACGGAGTTAGAAGGGGGATCTATAATGAGAAAAATAAGGCGATCGATTTTGCTGACTAGTTTTGTTTTAAGTATCATGCCGTTCCTTTTCATACCTTCCACTGTCTATGCTTGTTCATGTGCTCAACCCCAAACGGTCGAAGCGGAATTCAGTCGTTCCGAAGCGGTTTTTGCCGGTCGTGTCCTTGAAGTGAAGGAACAAAAAAGCCTGAACGGAAGGTTGACGAAAGCCGCACTATTCGAAGTAGGCCGTATATGGAAAGGCGGACCTGAATCTCAAGCCATTATTCACACGGGACTCGGTGGAGGGGACTGCGGTTTTCATTTTGAAGAAGGCAAGGAATATTTAGTGTATGCCCACCCGTCTGCCATGTATGGAGACAAAGAGCTTCTGACAACCATAATTTGTAACCGGACGAATGGATTAGTTCAAGCCCAAGAGGATCTAGCGATCTTGGGTGAAGGAGAAGTACCGACGAAACATGTTAATCTTGAAGGTGAACTCTACCGTGCAGATCCCTATGTTTGGGTTGCAATGATTGGAATTGCAGGAATAGGCATGATGATTTTCTTTGTTTGGCGACAAGGGAGAAAGTAACTATAAACTAATGAATCGCACAAGTTACTCGATATAGAGTCGCCGTCGGAGCCGCATAGTTACAGTACCCGAAAGAAAACAGAATAAACAACGGATGAACTGGAAAAGCTCCTGCTCCTATTGCCCCTATGCAGGCTGTGGGAACCTTTTGCGGGAAAACCCATGTTAAGCTTTTGAAAAACGTTTGCTGCATAGGTAACAAGCTGAATTACAGGGGGAAATTCCAGTTAAGTCTGACACGAACCTCCTGGAAGATAGCTTAGAGTGAGCTTTTCCCGTTAGTTGATGCGAGAAAACATATGTGCTGCTTCTCTTCCCCATAAAAGCACCCCATAAAAAAATGCACCCTAATGGTTAGACCGTGTCTAATCATTGGGGTGCGGTTCATGGTGCCGCGGCTTCGGTATTCACAGAAACTTCCGGTTATGCTTCCTGCCGTCATAGGTAAACAGCACGGGCTTTGATTCGATTACGCTTTCCAGATGTACGGTTTTTCCCCAGAGCCGATGGATATAAGGCATGGTGCGCTCCACATACTTCAAGTCCAGCTCCATCCCTTCATACATGTGCTTCAGATAGAGCTCGCCGTTACGTTCGTAGTCGCCGTTCTCCACGGCAATGTAAGGGAAGCCGCCGTTCACACGGGAATAGACCAGCTGATCGCGCACGTTTTCCCATGATTTATCGGTGATTCTCCATTCCGGCCCTTTTTTCTCAAACACGTACAGGTCCAGCTCATCACACAGCTTCTTGGTCATGTAGTTGCGGACAAATGAGATGTCGGAGTCAAATTCCCGGACCTCGAATATTTTTTGCCGGCCTTCGCCGCCTTTGCGACCGAAGCGTTCGCGCTCCTCTTTGGAAGGATTTTCCCAGCGCTTCTCGATATCTTCAAAAATTTTCAGCCCCAGATAATATGGATTCAAGCTGTGCCGCGACGGAATGACGACCGACGAATTGAGCTTGGCGTATTCGATCGTTTCATCTTCGGTCAGATCGAGCTCGCGCAGGATGCGCTGATGCCAGTACGACGCCCAGCCTTCGTTCATGATCTTGGTTTCAAGCTGCGGCCAGAAATAGAGCATTTCGTCGCGCAGCATCGTCATAATGTCGCGCTGCCAGTCCTTCATATACGGCGCATGCTCTTCGATGAAGAGCATGACGTCCTTTTGCCGGACCGGAGGAAATTTTGTTTTTTCCTGAGGCTTCTCGGCTTCAGACTTGCCGCGTTTGTCCAAATCCCACAGATCCTCGTATCCGAACTGACGTTGCACAGGCTCTTTCATGGTGATGAGTTTGGGGTCACGTTCCTCGCGCTGCCGATGGTACGGTTTGACAAGCAGCGGATCCACGTGCTCTTGAATGGCCAATACGGCATCAATAAACTTTTCCACCTCATCCATGCCATACTCGATCTCGTATTGACGGATACGCTCCGCGGTTGCGGACATACTCTCGACCATGTTGCGGTTGGTTTTGGAGAAACGGACGTTGTTTTTGAAAAAGTCGCAGTGCGCCAGCACATGCGCCACGATCAGCTTGTTTTGGATTAATGAATTGCCGTCGAGCAGGAAGGCGTAACACGGATCGGAATTAATCACGAGCTCATATATTTTGCTGAGCCCGAAATCATACTGCATTTTCATTTTATGAAAGGTTTTTCCAAAACTCCAATGGCTGTAACGGGTCGGCATCCCGTAAGCTCCAAAGGTATAAATAATATCGGCTGGACAAATCTCGTAACGCATCGGATAAAAATCCAGACCAAAGCCTTTGGCGATCTCCGTAATTTCGGCTATGGCATATTCAAGCTGCTTGATGTCATCGGCGTTCATCTGGCCACCTTCCCTTCGATCCCTTTGGGGAAAAAGGTTTTGAGCGCTTTATAGACCTCGCCCTTTTCGCGAATGACATAATGAACAAACTTCGGATCGTGCAGGTTGCGGTAAGCGGACATCAGAGTGCTGCTGCGGTTGTATTGGTTTACTTCGCCGTAGCCGAACAGATTGCAGCGTTTGATCAGCTCGTGGATCAGCTTCACGCACCGTTCATTGTCGGAGGTCAGGTTGTCGCCGTCGGAGAAATGGAAAGGATAAATGTTAAAGCGCGATGATGGATAGGAGCGATCGATCAAATCCACTGCGAGCTGATAGGCCGAGGAACATATGGTTCCGCCGCTCTCTCCCTTGGTGAAGAATTCCTCCTCTGGGACCACCTTCGCTTCCGTATGGTGGGCAATAAACACGATCTCCACGTGCTCGTATTTCGTACGCAGAAAGCGTGTCATCCAGAAAAAGAAGCTGCGTGCGATATATTTTTCAAAGGAACCCATGGATTTGGGGGTGGCATAATTAGACTGGTTAGTAATGAGGAGTGTGGCGGGAAGGGATCCTCGTATATTTGAGCGAAAAGTAAAAATATTATCTATTGACTGAATATTGGGAACGCTTTATT